>NZ_JAJAPB010000009.1 GCF_026226615.1 Geovibrio ferrireducens | reverse complement strand
AGTTCTTGCTTTTTGCACACAACAACTTCCCCCTTTGCAAAGGGGGACTGAGGGGGATTTTTACAGATATGAACAAGTCAGTTAATATGTTTGTCATCAGTCTGGATTTGCTCTGCAAACCGCGGGCATGAATAAAAAATCATATCATACCCTTGATAATCCCTATTCCGGCATAACCGTAGTACCCCATGTCGTTCAGCATGGGGAGTGAGCTCACGGTAACGCCGCCCAGAGCATAGACCTTTTTCTCCGTATCCGTAACGTCCACCGGGCCGAGAGGCTTAACCTCATAAGGTTTGTCGGTCATGAAAATAGGGCTGAGCGTAAAAAAATCCGCCTGAGTTCTCTCTATCTCCTCCAGAGAGTGGGCGGAATATCCTGTGACCAGTTCGGGGAAAATCTCCTCCACCGTTTCCGGCGAAAGGGTGCGCTCATTAAGCTGAACACCGTCAAACCCGGCAGCAACTGCTATGTCAGGCCTTTCTGACAGAATCAGAAACGCATCCGGAAGCAGTGCACGCATTTTTTCCGCCTTACGGTAAATATCCGCCGCATCAAGGTTCTTCGCGCGGAACCAGATCATCTCCGATCTGTCCGCGACCCGTTCCGCGACCTTCAGGTAGTCATCCCCAAAGGTTTCGTAGTCTATAACTGCCAAAAACCTAAGCACTTTACATATACCTCTCAAAAACTCTGTTGTACGCCGCGCGCACACTTTTGCGCACCCATGCGTATTTCTCGCTTAAGCATTCTGCGGGGTTTTTCTCAAAACAGAAAAACATGCCCGCCTTCGCCAGAATCTCCTCATTGGCAGGAAGCCTTGAGGTTGATGTATTCTCATAAATTCTCAGAACATTTTCCAGTGTTCTGTAAAAGTGGTAGCTGTCATGCAGGGCGTAGTAGTCCCGCTCTTTTATAAAGCCCTGATTTTTCAGGTGAACCATAACATCATGCGTATTGGGGTTGCGGACACTCTGATCCTCATGCCCGGTCAGAAGCTGTAACATCTGCACGGTAAACTCAATATCCAGCATCCCGCCGTAACCGGCTTTTATGTCGTTCTTCTCAGGAGGCGAGCCTTTTTCCGTTTCGATCCTAGCGCGCATCTCCTTTATCTCTTTTATCCCTTCTTTCCCCAAAGGTGAACTGAAAAGGCATTCGGTCTTAATTTCGTTAAACCAGTCATTAAGGGATGAGTCCGTATTGACCGCGCTGGAACGTGCCAGAGCCTGCTTTTCCCACGTCATGGCATCCTTAAGCTGGTATTCGCGGAAGGCGGGCAGAGCAGTCACCAGAGTTCCGCTGGACCCGCTGGGGCGGAGTCTGGTATCTATTTTATAAAGTATGCCGTTTGTGGTGTATGAGCTGAGGAAGGAGATAGTCCTCTGGAGAATCTTAGTAAAGAACTCCATGTTGGTTATGGAGTTCTTGCCGTCTGTCCTGCCGTTTTCCTCATAGAGAAATATTATATCCAGATCAGAGCCGAAACTCATTTCATAGCTTCCCAGCTTGCCCATCCCCACAACGAGGAAATCGCAGATTCTGCCGTCAGCGGTCACAGGTCTGCCGTATCTGGCCGTAACCTGATCATACACGGCATCCACAGCGAACTGAATGGTTCCCTTAGCCAGCTCCGTAAGCGCCTTCATGGTGTGAATAACGTTCAGGGTTCCGTTCAGGAATGCATAGCCGGCATTGAAGATATACGCCTTGTGCCGCTGGCGGACTATCTCCATTATATATTCCGTGTCTCCGGTATATTTCTTCGTGCGCTCATGGTAGTCAAGGCGGATAAAGCTGCTCTTGAAGTCCGGGTCTTTGGGGTCGTATATGTAGTCCAGCAGGGTGCGGTCGCTTATTATCTGGTCGGACATATAGCGGCTGAACGAAAAGAGGTTCTCCAGCTTGTCCAGAATGGCGGGTGCGCCCGTTATAATATCCTGCAAAAGGTACACTGTGGTAGGGTGTGAGAGAAGTTTCTCGAAGTTCAGCAGGGTTCCTGCCGGGTCTGTTCTCTCCGGCAGGTGCTCAAGCACACGGGTAAGCACCATCTCTATAATGCGGATCTCCTCCGGTGTGCGTATAGTGTTCCTGCGCCCGTGGAGTATCTCTTTTATGATGGAGGCACACCTTACGGCATCCCTTATCCCTTTATCCTGTATTATCCTTGCCACCTCTTCCTGATCAAGCTCCTTGTCGAATATAAGGGAAGATGCGTCCGCCCCTTCGTGATCCCTGAAAATACCGGAGAACACGCTGTGGACGAACCTTGTGGTTTCGGCAAATTTTTCATTGAACTTATCAACATCATCAAACCCGCAGCGTTCGAGGTAGAGGGGAAATGCCGCACTGTCCTCCGGTATGACATGGGTCTGCTTTTCGTTCTCTATCTGTGCCATATGCTCAAGCTTCCGCAGGAAACGGTATTCGTCTTTGAGCCTCTCCGCGGTTTCTGCTTCAAGCTGCCCGAATTTGACAAGCAGATCTATCCCTTCCAGAGTGGAGGGGTGGTAGATCTCCGGATATTTGGGATAGTAAAGAATCTGAAACGCCTGAACAACAAACTCGATCTCCCTTATGCCCCCGTAACCCAGCTTTACGTTTCTGTTACCCCTTATCTCCTCGCGGCGGTCTATCTTCTGCTTTATATTTTTAAGCTCATCCAGCAGCTTGTAATCGAGGCTGCGCCTGAAAACAAACGGCCTCACCGCGCGGAGAAACTCCGCTCCGGTTCGCTTATCCCCTGCAACGGGTCTGGCCTTGAGAAGCATCATCCTCTCCCACCCCTGACCGTAGGATTCGTAATATATCTCGCAGCTTCTCACAGGCAGAGCTATTGCCCCCCTGTCCCCGTCAGGACGGAGGCGGAGATCCACACGGAACACTATTCCGTCCGCTGTCCGTGCGCCTATGTAATGGGTGATCTTTTCGGCAACGCGGCTGAAAAAAACATGGTTTTCCACAGAGGGCTTATCGCCGCTGTCGTCTGTTCTGCCTACCTCTGTTCCGTAAACATACATTATGTCTATGTCAGAGCTGAAGTTCAGCTCCCAGCCGCCCAGCTTGCCCAGACCGATCACCGTCATGCCGATCCTTGAGCCTTCCGAGTCCTGCGGCCTGCCCAGTTCGCGGCTTATCCTGAAATAGGCGTACTTATATGCCGCCTCAAGGGACGCGGATGCAAATGCGGATATATGCGCCGTTATGTCCCTAACATCAGCCCCGTAAACAAGGTCTTTCAGGGCTATGGCGGTGTATTCCGTCATTTTGATAATGCGCAGATGCCTGAGCAGGGCTTCCTCATCCAGTTCATGAAAATCCTGTGTGAGAATATCATTAAGGATCGAATCCACATCCCGCTCTGTTTTTGCCAAATCAAGAGCCCTGGCCGCATATTCCGGGTTTTTGCCCAGCCAGTCGGCTATGAATACCGAATGCCTGTACACCTTCTCCAGATCATCCCTGTCCGGATGGTTGAATACCTGAACCGCTTTCTCAAATTTTTCCGTCATTTAGCCACCGGAATAACAATATATATGCTGGTTTTGTCTATGCCTCTTTCAACCTCGGCAAAGCCGCCCATATCGGAAGCAAGCCTCCTCACGGAAGCGAGCCCGAAATACCCCCTGAACTTATCAGGGGACACATTGAACGGATGAAAAAGCTCTTCCGTCTCCTTGTCAAAAAGCATTTCGCCCCCCTCTACGGATATTTCAAGGAACTCAGTGAACCCCAGAACCCTTTCAGCCACACTGAGCATCACAGAAACATTTTTGTCCTTAATGGCGGAAAAAGCGTTCATCAGTGCGAAGAATACGCAAGGGTGAAGCTTGTCAAAGTCTGACTTGAGATCTTTTTTATTTGTATTGTACACAACTTTTACTCTTTTTCTGCCATGAAAAATCTCAGCATCAGAAACAGCTTTCTGCACAGCCTTTGAGGATTTTTTCATATTCTGGCCGTCCTTGCGGAAGTAAAATTCAGCCTTGTCGGTTTTCTCTGCCTCGTCACGGAGAATCTTGCGGATCACTCCGCAGTTTATGCGCACCCCTTCTATATTGTCCGCACGCTCCATCATCTCCGCCTGTATCCCTATGTTCTGGATGAGCCCGCGCCATTCATGTATGAGAAACCTGCCCACTGTCCGTTTCTCCTCCCTGAGGATCATTCCGCTGAGCTCCTCCTCTCTTTCGCGGTTCTTTTTCCCTCTCCAGTATGCTGCTCCTGTGACGCAGGCAGTGGCGCACACGAGGAGAGTGAGAATAAAGCCGGCATCAGCCCCCGGCATCTGAGGGAAAATATAGGCGGCAGCGGCTGTTGATACAAAAAGAACAGCGGATATATAAACAATATTCATGAAGCTCACTCCTCGAAATTCATTCAGCAAAACCGGGTAATCCGGCACTCTCAGCTTATAATTAATCCTATGATAGTCTTTGTTATTTTTCAATACCCGCCGACTTAAAAAAAATTTCATATTTATTCTTGACAACATAAAAGCAGGCGTGTATGTTAGCAATCCTTGGCGCGGGATAGAGCAGCTTGGTAGCTCGTCGGGCTCATAACCCGAAGGTCGTCGGTTCAAATCCGGCTCCCGCTATTTCGATAAGTTTAAAGGCTTGCTCCCGCAAAGAGCAAGCCTTTTTTCTTTATATAGCATTCCATCCATGGAACTGCTGCCTCAGCAGATGCTTAAACAGGGAAATATATTCCCCCTCCCAACCCGCGAATATCCTAAATACCTGATACTCTGCAATTTACCATCTTTGGCACGATTCTTTCTAATACATCTCAGAATCCCTTAACAGAGGTGTACAATGAGCACAGGAACAAGAAAATTTTTCACGGCAGGCATGGTTCTTACTGCCCTTTTCATATTCTCAGGCTGCGCCAAGCAGTACGACTTTGAGCCCGAAGCATACAAGCCAAGCTACAAGGAAGACATTGAGCGCTACGGCATGCAGCAGAGGGAAAAAGTTCCCACCGCCTCCCTCTGGGCGGATTCAGGCGTGAGGGGAACCCTGTTCCTTGACTACAAGGCACGTCAGGTTGGCGACCTCATTGTGGTCAACATTGTGGAGTCATCCTCCGCAAGCAACTCCAACTCAACCCAGACCAGTAAATCAGGCAGCAACAACTCCTCTGTCACAGCGGCTCTCGGACTTCCCCTTAACCTCGGCATGAGCAACTTTCTCGGAACCGGAAACGAGTTCAGCCCCACCATAGGCACAAACACTTCGGAATCCTTCGCGGGGAACGGCAGCAAGAGCAAGTCTGACCGCGTGAGTGCAACAATAGCCGCAAGGGTTATTGAGATTCTCCCCAGCGGCAACCTTGTGATTGAAGGCAACCGTGAAATAGTGGTTGATCAGGAAAAACAGATAATAAAACTCACCGGAGTAATCAGGCAGAAGGATATAAGCGCTGAAAACACAGTACCTTCCACAGCCATAGCCGATGCCCGCATATCCTACAGCGGCAAAGGCATAATCTCCGATTCGAATAAAAAAGGCTGGCTGGGAACGGTTCTCGGCTGGGTATGGCCGTTCTAGGAGCTGATGAAATGAAAAAAATTGCCGTAATACTCCTTGTTTTCTTCATAAGCCTCCAGGCTTCCGCAAATGTTAAGATACGTGACCTTGTGAACGTAAAAGGGATCAGGGACAACCAGCTCATAGGCTACGGCCTTGTGGTCGGCCTTAACGGTACGGGAGACAAAACCGGAACCGAGTTCACCATCCAGTCACTCGTGAACATGCTGGAGAGAATGGGCATTACGGTAAACAAGGATGACGTTAAGGTGAAAAACGTCGCCGCGGTTATGGTTACGGCAAAGCTCTCTGCCTTCGCCAAAAACGGCAGCAAGACAGATGTTGTGGTCTCCTCCATAGGCGATGCAAAAAGCCTTGAGGGGGGAACACTGCTTATGACACCCCTTTCCGCCGCAAACGGACAGACATACGCCGTGGCTCAGGGACCCATCTCCGTGGGAGGGATGAATGTTTCCTCCGGCGGTGCAGGAGCCGTAAAAAACCACCCGACAGTGGGTATGATACCCAACGGCGCACTGGTCGAACGCGAGATAGACTTCCAGATGAACACCAACTTCTTTGAAATAGCCTTCAATACATACAACATGACAAACGTGGTAAGGGCAAAGGATGCCATCAACGCATACATCGGCTCTGATGTGGCGGTAATAACCTCCCCCACCAGCATCAAGGTGGACATACCTGATGTTTTCCGCACCAATTTTTACGACTTCATGGACTCGGTTCTCAGCGTACCGGTCGAACCCGCGGGCAAGGCCAAGGTAGTTGTTGATGAGCGCACGGGAACAATAGTGATGGGCGCGGACGTGCGGATAAGCACTGTGGCGGTCTCACACGGAAATCTCACTATAACTATAAGCAGCACGGTTGATACAGAGCGCAACCTTTTCAACCCTTTTGAGGAAACAAGAACGGAAACAACCAATATTCAGGTTCAGGAAGAGCCTAATAAGCTGATGGTTGTTCCCGAAGGCATAAGCATAAGCGACCTTGTGAAGGCGCTGAACTCCATAGGCGTAACCCCCAGAGACCTCATTTCGGTTCTTCAGGCCATCAACTCAGCCGGTGCTCTGCACGGTGAGCTGGAGGTGATGTAATGTTCGCCGAAACGGTAAGGGAAGCCAAAAGCTTTGACGGCTACACCACTATTGATCAGGAAAAAAGGCTGAAAGAGGTCTGCCAGGACTTCGAGGCAATGTTTTACGACATGATCTACAAAACCATGCGTAAAGCCACTATGGAATCAGATCTGGTTAAGAAAAGCGCCGGGGAAAAATACTTCACCGAAATGCTTGATACTGAAATGTCAAAGAAGGCAGCCGCCGAGTCCAAAGGGGGCATAGGCGACATGCTTTTTGAGCAGATGCAGAAATATCTTCCCGGATCGGATCAGGGAAACAATTACCACGGGGAAAAGAAAACTGATCTCAAAAACCCCTACAACAGCGGAAAATCGCTGATCGGCAACAGAAAAGACACTGGCATAAACGTTGCTATTTAGTAACTAAGAACGAGATTGCGTGAAAGGCAAGTTTCACTGGAAACAAAAGGCAAATACTGCTAAAGTCGGGATGTAATCTGCCGATATATAAGACATCGGAGGAGCATTAAAATGAGGATCGAAGATAAAATCAGCCTCTCGCTGAAAAAAACTGAACAGTCTGAACAGGCAAAAGCAAAGAAGAGCGAATCTTCCGCTGCTAAAAAATCTGCCGAAACTGACAGTGTATCCTTGTCCTCCGGTGCAAAAGAAGCAGTTGCCGTTTCCAAGAAGCTTAAAGCGGCTTCCGACATACGCATTGACCTTGTGAACGAAATCCGCGGCAAAATCGAAAACGGAACCTATGAGGTTTCCGGTAAGCAGGTTGCGGAAAAAGTCGTCAATGCGGCCATAGACGATATTTTCTAAAACAGCCCTTTCCCGCACATCTCAAACCCCCGCATATGGAGGCAAGGGATGGACAAATTCAGAAACCTTCTTGATATACTGAAATCGCAGTGCGAGCTTTATTCTGAGCTTGCGTCTGTTATGGCTCTTGAGAAAGAAGCTGTATCCAGATGGAATGTTGACGATACGCTGGAGCTCACCAAGCGTAAGGATACCCTTGTATACAAGGAAAAGCTCCTTGAAGAAGCCAGACGCACTATAATCAAAAAAATCAGCATGGATGAAGGCAGGGATGAAATATCCCTGTCAGAAATTATAGACCTCACGAACGAGGCGGAACTCAGACAGGAATTCAGCCAGGTACGCAATAATCTGAAAAACGTAATGCACAGGCTTAATGACGAAAACCTCGCTCTCAAAATCCTCTACAGAACAAACATAAGCCTTGTTAACGACTTTTTCGACAAGCTGGGCATCACCGCAGGCAGCACCTACAGCACCCACGGAAAGCCCAGAGGCATCAACTCCCTGGTTGACAGAAGAGGATAGGAGAACGCCATGTCCAACATTTTCGGCATATTCAACAGCGGCATCTCAGGTCTTATGGCATCTCAGGCCGGTATAGACGTAACAGGCCACAACATAGCCAACATCAACACTGCCGGTTACTCAAGGCAGACTGTGAGCCTCACCACCCAGACACCGAATATAAGCGGTTCCAATGTTTACGGACGCGGCGTTCAGATTACGTCCATAACAAGGGTATATGACGAAATCCTTGCCGAAAGCATACGCAACGGGCAGTCGCAGCTCAGCTTCTACACATCGGTGCAGACCACGCTCTCCAAGGTTACTGTGTATTTCAATGAGCTTGAGGACGGTTCCGGACTGGGTGAGGCCCTGAAAGACTACTTTAATGCATGGAGCGACTTTGCCAATAACCCGACGGATCAGTCGACAGAAGCCATGGTCAAGAGGGTCAACCTCGTTGAAACAACCAACACGCTCACACAGAAAATCCAGAGCAGCTACAACCAGCTTGAAAGTTTCAGAAAAGAGTCCGACTACAATATCTCCGCCTATGTAAATGAGATAAACCAGCTTTCAGAAGCTCTGGCAAAAATTAACGGCGAAATAGCCAAGATAGAGTCTCTCGGCAACACGGCAAATGATTACCGCGACCAGAGAGACCAGATATTGTCCAGACTTTCCGAACTGGCAAACGTAAGCGTACACGAGAAAAACAACGGTCAGGTCACTGTGTATCTCGGCGGAAGCGCACTTGTGGATGATAAGGTAAGCTACAAGCTCTTTGCAGAAAGCGATGAAAGCAACGACGGACATTACAAAATAACCTGGGGAACATCTGTGGACACCAAAGGGCAGACTGACCTCACTTCCTTCATAACTGGCGGTGCGATGGGTGCTGAACTGAAAGCCAGAGACGAAATAATACCAGGCTATATGAAGCAGATTGATGAACTGGCCGTAACCCTCATAAACGAAACCAACAGAATACACTCTCTGGGTCAGGGGGTTAACAGGTTCACACAGATAACATCCACCAACGGAGTTCCTAACCCTTCCTTTGTTTTTTCTCAGGAGGCGGGTTCGTTCCCCACTGCTCAGGTTACAAAAGGCACTGTCAGGATAACAGTTTACGACTCCGCAGGAGACGTGGCAGGCACATACGATATAGACATTGACCCTGACAAAGACAACCTTAACAGTGTGATACAGAAAATATCCGCAGCAGACGGAGATATGACAGGCGGTAAGCTTCAGGCTTCCATAGCGATGGACAACTCAATAAAAATCTCCACCGAAGCCGGTTATACCTTCGCATTTACTGAGGATACATCCAACCTCCTTGTGGCTGCGGGGCTTAACTCCTACTTCTCCGGAACCGGAGCGAGCGACATTCAGCTTTCCAGCCTGATAAAGGACAATAACCTTTACATAGCCGCCGGCTACAGCGGCGCGGAAGGGGACAACAAGGCGGCAGAAGCCCTTGCAAACCTGAAATATACAAAGGTTTTCAAGGATCAGGGCGTAACCATAGACGGCTTTTACAGCTATTTCGTGGCAACCCTTGCCAGCGAAAAGGCTCAGGTAGACACTTTCGTGTCTACGGTTACATACTCCTTAAGCGAGCTACAGCTTAAACTTGAGGAGATACAGGGCGTTTCCATGGACGAGGAACTCACCAACCTGATGAGATTTCAGCGTTCATACGAGGCAAGCGCGAGATTCATAACCACTGTGGACAGTATGATCGATAAGCTGATCAACGGAACAGGACTTGTGGGCAGATAATTTAAAGGTGCAGCTATGAGAGTCACATATAACTACATGACAATGAGATACCTTACAGGAATCCAGAACAACCTTAATTCCGTTTCCAACACTCTGGATGCGGTCACAAAAGGGCGTAATCTGCTCACCCCTGAGCAGGATCCGGTTAACTACATCTCCGCTCTCACCATACAGACCATGCTCGATGAGTCCGCCCAGTTTAAGCGCAATGCGGAAAACGCTCTCACATGGCTCAGCAACAGCGACAGTGAGCTTCAGTCAGCATCGGATCTCATAAGCAAGGCGCTGAACGAATACGCCATATACGGCATGAATGACAGCCAGAGCGCAGAAAGCCGCAAGGCTCTCGCCGGGGATGTCAAAGGAGTTATTGAAGGGCTTCTCGCTGTCGGGAACGCCTATTACAACGGACGCTACCTCTTCTCAGGCTACGCCACCCAGACGCAGCCTTTTCAGACTCAGGAAAGGCAGGTCAGCTCCGTGGTGTCAAACATAAACGGCGCTGATGCCATGGTGCAGAAACAGTATAACGACATGCCTGAGCTTAAGGAAGGGACATACACAGCGAAGGTGACAGTGACAAACGGCATAGCCACTGTTCAGCTTTTTGATAAAAACGGCAATAAGGTGCTAATCGATACAAACGGAACTGACGAAACCGCCGGAAAAGGCAACAATACATCATATACCCTCACAGCCGCTTACAGCAAAGGCATGGTTATAAATACAGGCACGGGAGCAGGGATAAAACTTCCCGATACGGATATGGAAGGGCGCACCCTCACAACCAGCTTCTATTACAAACCCGGAGACAATGTCAGTTATTACGGAGACGACGGCATAGTCACCACTAAAATCGGTTACAGTCAGGAAGTGGGCATAAACACCACAGGGCAGGAAATCTTCATGGAGACGTACAAGACCCTGAGAGGCACTGTAACCAACAAAACAAACGGACTTTACGCCACCTCCACGACCTACTTCTCCAGTCTGGACGGCGCTAACGCCACACTTGCGGATTCCATTAAGATAAACGGAACAGACCATAACGGTTATAAAATAGGTATAGCAAAGCTCACTGCCCCCTCAGCAGTCAAGCTCGATATGACCACTGCAACTGCTGCGGAAAGAACCGTCACGCTCAAATACGCTGACGAGGAATTTCCCATTACCCTTGACCAGAAAGGTTACAGCAGCATAGATGAGGTTGTGTTTGAACTGAACAGAAAACTTGAGAACTCAGGTCTTGCTGATGAGATTCAGGCAGTGAATGACGGCGACAGAGTAATGTTTATCACCACAAGAAGCGGCGACCATGTTCAGCTTGATCTCAAAGGAACAGTAAATAACAAGCTCGGTTTCCCTGACACTACACCCTCGTCAACAACTGATTTCACTTATTCCGCAACGGGCAAGGACACTGTGTTTGAGATCGGCTACAGCAGCTTTGACAATCCTGTTCTCATCGAATACAAAAACGAATCACTCACGGGCGGCAGCGACAACAGAGCCAACTTCCCCGTGGGAACAAACCAGATTTTCGTTAACGGGGTCGCCATGAGTTTCACGGTAAATGCGGGCGACACAGCGGAAGACATACAGAACACCATCAACCAGACTCTTAAGGACAACGGCTTCGCGTTTACGGTCACTGCGCAGGTGGAATCCACACCCACAGCGGATATGTACAATCTTACGCTTAAGCTGCACAACGTCAACTACGGGGACGATACCTTCCTTTCCTCAAAAGTTACCACCGCTGACGGAGTAAATGATTATAAAAGCGCAAATCCCCGTAATTCGGATTATCCTTCAACCACAGAAAACAGACTCGGTGATTTCCTCACATTTGTGGAAAATCTTTACGACAACGCGGTTGATGCTTCCCTTGTTGACGGCAAGCTCGTTATTCAGGACATAAGAAGCGGAAACAGCAGGCTTACTTTTAATATCAATGAAGAGAACACCGGGATCGGCTACGCCATGCTTGAGCAGTCCGTAAAGGTCAGCGGCAAGTACACAGGCACAAAGGATGACAAATGGTCATTCAATGTGGTAATGCAGGCAGCTAACCCGCTTGATCCCACTGACTACGACAAAATTGTTGTCAGCGTGACGGATTCTGCAGGGAATAAAGTTTCCACACAGACACTCAGGCAGGATACATACTACGGGCAGGAGATTGAGATAACCAAAGGGGTAAAAATTTCCCTCGGTCAGGTCACTAACTCAACAAGCTTCACCCTTGACCTCAAAGCAAATGCAAATGTAAGCTTCGGTGATATAAACGTAATTGAGGAAGGCAAAAATGTGGACACCTTCCGCTCGCTCACGAATCTTTACAACGCACTTAACCTTAATATTCCCGAACAGGGGATAGGAGCCCCAAGCGCATGGAGAGACACCACTCTCAACTCCACCGCTACACCCTATTTTGACGGAACTTTCAGAGGGAACTACAATGACCTCTTTAACTTTCAGATACTCACCACAAACAACCTGACTGAAATGTACATCCAGTCGGAGCTGAAAAATGTTTCATCAGAAGTGCGTTATGTTGCTAACAGTGACATAGACTTTGATCTGGTTGTAAAAAACGGAAACAATGTATACACCAAAAACATTTTTATAGACCGTGACAGTATATTCTCATCCGTACAAAGCCCGACCACTGGCACGGAAAAGGCGCGCCTCAGCTTCACAGAGGGCGCAGGGCTCACCTTCTACTATCAGGACGGAGGAGTATGGACGGAAGCTTCGATAAATGTTCCTGCGGGAAATTATGCCAGTGTTAATGATATTATAACTGCCATCAACTCTGACCCCTCTCTCCCCGCAGGTATAACGGCAAGTGCCAACGCTGACGGAACAATCAGCTTCGCAGCGGGCGGCACAGTGACGAACCTGTATGTGGCAGGCAGAAATGACAGCCCGCTGGGGTTTGATTCATTCGATCCGGAAAGCCTCATCATGGACACTATAAACAACATGATCTCCACTGATACAGATCTGGCAAGTCTCGGTGTGCGCGCATACAATAACGGCGGCAAGCTGGAAATTTTCTCCGGCTCCGGCACACATGAAATTTCCATGAACGCCAATAATGAAGGCACAAGGATGACCTTCCTCCAGACATACGACCCCACAAAGGCGCAGAATGCCGCTCCTTTGGCCTTCACCACAAATAAAGTGCTTGATCTCACCTATTACGATACAGCAACCGATACATGGACGACAACTCAGGTAACTTTCCCGCCTGACGTTTCAGGGGAGTATGCAGATGCTGCTGCCCTCGCCGCCGCCGCGGTCGGCCTTCCCGCCGGAGTAACTATCACTGCGGATAACAACGGCAACCTGAGTTTCAGTTCATCCGGAACAATAACCAACCTCTCGGTTTCGGCCAATACGGCTCTCAGCGGAGAGGCATCGTCAGTGCTTGGATTTTACAAAACCGCAGCCGCGGACAGCATAACCGCTGCCGGAACCCCTAAGCTTTTCCTTAAGGATGCCTCAACCGGAGAGAGGACAATCAGCTTCACATATAACGACGGAACCAGCAAAACAGCCAGCATAACACTTGATGCTAAAGATTATGAGTCTATGGACGAATTATTAGCTGAGATAAACAGCAAGCTGACCAAAGCAGGGCTCAGCGGAATGATCAGTGCAGAAATTGTGGACGGCGGCAAGCTTTCCTTCGTTTACGATGATGCGGTTATGAGCAGTTTCCACGTTTCCGGTGACTATGAAAGCACTCTCGGCTTTGCAAAAGCCGGAACAGAGGCACAGATTAAGGTCACAGGAAGCGAAGGGGAACTGATCGCCATGTACACCATAAACACTGCGAACGAGACCTACCACGTGGCAGATGGTGTCTACGGCGGCTTTGACAACGGTTACCTGTACGCCACTGACTCATTCACAACCGCTGTCGGCTCCGGTATAGAATACGAACTGCCCGTGCTTGATCAGGCTGAAACGCAGATAGTAAACTCTCTCACATCTGTGGGCACACGGCAGAAAAGGGTGGAAACATCCATCAACTATTACACTGTTATGAGTACAAAAAATGAAGAGATAAAAGCCGGTTATCTGGGAGCCACAACAACGGATCAGAGCGCGGCCATCACTTCATACCAGCTTGCACTGCAGGCCTATCAGGCTGCGTTGCAGGCAACAGCGAAGATGATGAATATCTCGCTTCTTAATTTCCTTTAACGGGTAAGAGGTAAACGAAGATGAAATCCAACCTTGCAGAAAACACAGAGGTTTCAATGGAAAAAATAAAAATGTCCTCAACCAAACTGGGTCAGATCGAATATTCAGAGAGCGATATAATCACGCTCTCCTCTCCGCTTCTGGGGTTTCCCGATCTCAGCGATTTCCTGCTGATTTCAAGCGATAAATCGTTCCCCTTCCTTTGGTTTCAGGCAACGCAGGACCCGGATGTATGCTTCATACTCATAGAGCCGAAGATATTTCACCCGAACTATGACCCGAAAATCAATAAGCGTGAGCTTAAAATACTCGGTATAGACAGTGATGACCAGCTTAAAATTGCTGCCATTGTTGTTGTGCCGGAGGACCCCAAAAATGCCACAGTAAACCTGCGCGCGCCCATTCTCTTAAATACCGGGAAAAAACTGGCAAAACAGGTTATACTCGAAGATGACAGGTGGATGATAAAAGCTCCGCTTTTTGCCGCCAAGGATAAGTGATGCTTGTACTATCCAGGAAAACAAATGAAAGTATAATAATAGGCGAAAACATAGAGATCCGCATAGTGGAAGTGGCGGGCAAAAGTGTTAAGCTCGGAATTGATGCTCCCAGGGATGTCAGCGTGCACCGCAAAGAGATCTTTGAGGCTATAAGGGAAGAGAATATTCAGGCCGCCACTAAGGAAAACCTTGTATCCCTTGTGGACTTCTTCAAAAATCAGAACACATGAGCCTGTCCCGGCTTGTAATCAGAGATCCTGCATTTATATGAATTTCTGATGCAGGCGCGCGGCAATACCTTGCAATGCATTGCCGCGCACTCATTCACCCGAAACATGCAGTGACTGCATGCTTCATCTGTTTAAAAAACTCTGCCTTTCAGCTTTTCCTCATGCTTACTGACATTTCCAGAAAATCACCTGCCGAGAGGATCATATCGCTCCTTACAGGCAGCACTGGCTCATTTTTATCAATCTCTTCCGCGAGTTCATCGGACATTCTGTTTCGTTCCGCTATGTACTCGCCGAATGAGCCAAAATCCGTTTTGGCAGTCATTTTAAGGGCTTCCGTGAGATAAAACTCAAAGCCCGTTCCATTAACTTTCATAAAGCACATCCTTGTGCTGTACTAATCGTCCGGTTTCAGCGGACTTTAGGAAAATTATGAAAAAGGCAATGTTTATCTTACCGTATGCGGGCTCTCAGCAGAAACGGAAGTTGTCAGTTAAGGGGTAAATAAGTCCTGAAAATACCTATAAAAAAAGCCGCCCTTGCGAGGCGGCTTGTATCATCTGTTATCCCTGGGTTTTCTTCCAGTCGGCAAGAAATTTTTCTATGCCGATGTCAGTCAGCGGATGCTTAAACATCTGCATGAGAATACCGTAGGGGATGGTGGCTATATCAATTCCCATAAGCGCACAGTCAAGCACGTGGGTAGTCGTTCTGATGCTGGCGGCAATGATCTCCGCTTCGTAGTCATAAGATGAAACTATATCCTGACACTGCTGAACAATCTCAAGCCCGTCGTGCCCTATGTCGTCAAGCCTTCCCGCGAAGGGGCTTATGTAGGCCGCGCCTGCTTTGGCAGCGAGAAGCGCCTGATTGGGGGAGAAGACAAGGGTCACATTAACGTCTATGTCATCAGCGGCGAGTATGCTGGTGGCTTTTACTCCGTCCCTTGTGAAGGGGATTTTAACCACAACATGGTCGCTTATCCCGGCAAGTTCCCTGCCTTCCTTAACCATGTTTTCCCAGTCAAGGGCAATGACTTCCGCACTGACGGGGCCGTTCACTATTCCGCATATGTCTTTTATCACTTCTTTAAAATCGCAGCCCTGTTCTTTTGCAATGAGGGAAGGGTTTGTGGTAACACCGTCTATAATGCCGATGTCCACAGCGTCTTTAATCTCTTTTATATTTGCCGTATCAAGGAAAATTTTCATTGTTCACCTTTTTTGTCAGCGATGAATTTGTCCATATTCGCCTTTGTGGCGAAGTAGTACATCTTATCGTAGTATTTGACCTTGAACTGCGTGTCCTTGTCTATGTAGAGCCCGCTTACCGGGTCCTGAACAAGTTCAACTGCCTGTTCCTCGGTTTTGCCCTTTACTTCCTTTTTCGCCCTTCCTGCGAAGAGCTTGTAAGTTACGAATAAAATGAGTCCTAAGACCAAAAATTTAATTATCATTTTGTCTGGGGGGTCTCCTGCGTACCCTGTTCTCAGGAATTATGAGAATTTCTTTTACGTTACCCTCGCCCTTGCTCTTGGTGGTAATTCCTGCAACTTCCTTAAGGCTCAGATGAATCTCTTTTCTTATCATGGTCACCATAGGCGGAAGCTTTACAGTTTTACCTGTCTTCACAGCATTTTTGGCGAGCCTTACCGCTTTTTCCTTAAACTGCTTAACGGTTCTCAGGCGGTAATCTTCCACATCGATGACAACTCCGGTTTCGGTTCTGTCTTCGGTTTTAAGCATTTTATCCAGTATATACTGGAAAGAGTCAAGAGTCTGTGCTGTTTTCCCTATGAGAAGGCTTGAATCCTCAGACTTGATGTTGAGGATAATGTCGCTGCCCTGTTCCTTGACTTCTATGCTGAAATCACTGAACCCTGCTTTCTCAAGCAGTTCCGAGAGAAGAAGCTTTGATCTCCTTTTCAGGAACTCTCCGTCATCAAATTTTACTTTTATAAGAGCGGGCTTGCTGCCTATGCCGAGAAAGCCTTTTGAACCCTGCTCAATGACTTCGTACTCAACGAAATCCTTCGAGATTCTTCTTTCAGCGAGAAACTTGTTTAAGGCCTCATCCGCTGTTCTTCCTTCTATTTCAAAATATCTCATTTTTACCTCAGGCTGTTGTTTTTTTGTTTATAAAGTACTGCTGCGCAATTGAAAGTAGGTTGTTCGTAAGCCAGTACAGAACCAGACCCGATGAAAAGTTCAGGAACAGGAACGTGAAAATGATAGGCATGAACATGAAAACTTTCTGCTGGATAGGGTCGCCCGCCTGGGGGCTGAGCCTCTGCTGAACGAACATTGTCACGCCCATCAGCACGGGGGTTATGTAGTAGGGGTCTTTCAGGGAAAGATCCGCGATATGCAGTATAAAGGGTGAGCCCTTAAGCTCAATGGACACAAGCAGTGCCTTGTACAGAGCAAAGAACACGGGAATCTGTATTACAATAGGCAGACAGCCGCCGAAGGGGTTTACGCCCTCTTTCTTGTAAAGCTCCATAACAGCCTGATTAAGCTTCTGCTTATCCTTGGCGTATTTTTCCCTGAGCTCGTTCATTTTAGGCTGAAGAAGCTGCATCCTTTTCATGGAAACCATACTTTTCTGCGTAAGGGGGAAGGTTACAAGCTTCACCACGACAGTAAGAAGAATGATCGCCAGACCATAGTTATGAACATAGCTGAAAAAGAAGTTCATAAGGTTGAGAAGGGGGATAGCCAGAAACGAGAAGTAGCCGAAGTCTATGCTTTTTGTAAGGCTGTAGCCGGTCTCTTTAAGAAGGGTATACTTCTTGGGGCCGACATAAAGCTTAAATTCCTTGGTGTATTTGGAAGCCGGGTTGATTACCGCTTTGTCTGTTCCTTTTATAACTGCTGAATCACCTGATTTCTGGATGATTCCCTCCGCAAATTCGCCGCCAGCCGCAGCGAAAAGGAAGTAAGTAGAGGTGTAACCCAGCCATTCAGGGGTCTGGTACACTTCGGGTGCTTTGATTTTGTCTTCTTTCTCTCTTCTTATCTTTTTGCCGTCAAACATGATCGGGCCCTGGAAGACAAGCTTGCTGTCCGCCACACCGCTGCCGAGGCCGGGTCCTATCTGGACAGAGAGGGGAAGCTCCACCGACCTGTTGCCGGTGTTTGTAACTTCGATAGCGGCATCAATAAGGTATGAGCCTTCTTTGATGCGGTATTTCTTGGTTACTACGAGTTCATTCTGTGTGGAGGTGAAAACGAGGGTTGTTGTATCGCCGTTTTTTATTTCCTGAGACGAGAAAGCCGCCGAAGTTCCGGTTCCGGCTATCATGTAGTCCTGCCTGCCGTTGCCGAAAGAGATGTGCATCTCTTTTCCGTTGTACTGCTGAATGTCTGCTTTCAGGATGTTCCCGCTGATTTCATTGAAGGTGAGTGTGAGATCCGCTGTGGAAATGGTGGTGAACTTATCGGGTGAAACCGGTGCGGTTTCTCCGAAAACGATAGTGTCAGCGGATGTTTGCGCTGCGGTTTCTGCGGCATTGACGTTGTCAGTCGCTGCTGCTGTTGTGGCGTTGTCAGCCACGGGGGCCTTCGGGGCGAAATATGCCTGAAAGCTTATGAGTACAAGTGCGCTGAGCGCAACTGCAAGCAGGGTTTTCTTGTCCATTGTGGAAATGTCCTCCGAGTGTGTCCTATTTTACAGGATCGTAACCTCCGGCCGATAGGGGGTTGCATCTGAGAATTCTCCAGACGGCAAGAAAAAAGCCTTTGAAAATACCTTTCTTCTGAATTGCTTCGATTGCGTATTCGGAGCAGGAAGGATAAAACCTGCATCTGGGCCCCAGCATAGGGGAAATAAACAGCTGATAAAACCTAATCGGTCCTATCAGCAGATATTTCGGATGCAATTTTTGCCATAAGCCTGTGTGCTTCATTATCTATCTCATCATGTGAGGCTTTACCCGCTCCGGGAAGCGCTCTGAAAACGAAATCTTTCTTTGCGGGAAAAAGGCCTTTGTTTTTGCGGCAGAACTCCTTGAAGTACCGCCTGAGCCTGTTCCGGTCAACCGCTTTTTTGCTGACCTTCTTTCCCGTAATAAAGCCGAATCTGCTTTGTTCACAATCACATGCGTTCCAGTAGACCGTAATAAGCCTTCCGGCGCATTTTTTCCCTCTGAGAACTTTAAGGTAGTCAGACTTTTTCTTTAGCCGTTCGGAAGTTTTCAGCCGCTGGTTCATAGACCCTGTGGCCGAAGATTAAACTGCCAGACGTTTACGTCCTTTTGAGCGTCTTCTGTTAATAACGAGACGTCCGCCTTTTGTTTTCATACGAGCCCTGAAGCCGTGCTTGCGCTTTCTTTTCAGATTGCTGGGCTTTTTCATTGTCAGCATCTGTGCCATGCCTGTTCCTCCAACTGTTTATATCTGTAGAGCCCGAAATTATAGAGATGTACAGAGCCTTTGTCAACCACTATTCTGCGGGCATATTTTCACTCACTGCACCATTATATGAACGGAGCAGATGATCGAAAGTTCATCTTGCAGGTTAAGAGGTATTTTATTATCCTTTCTAAGTCAAGGAAAAAGAACTCCTTATATAAAAAGGGCTCAGTCCTGCTCCGCACTGTGTTGATCTTTAATTTTATTTTCTTCATTTTCCTGTTGACTGCTCATTATATTGCGTATATGATTTCGTTCCTTTTGGATCAGTTTATAATTATAATTTCGTGAGGTATAGATATGTTCGCGGTAATCAAGCAGGGCGGGAGACAGTACACTGTTAAGCCCGGTGATGTTATTAAGGTTGACAGGTTCGAAGCCGAAGTCAACAGCGCAGTAGAGCTTACTGACGTTCTCGTCGTTTCCGGCGATAAGCTCCTTGTGGGCGCGCCCGTTGTTGACGGCGCAAAAGTTCAGGCTACTGTTGTAAGACATGAGAAAGGCGACAAAATACTCGTTTTCAAACGTAAACGCAGAAAAGACTACAAAAAACGCATCGGTCACCGTTCTCAGTACACTACTCTTAAAATTAACGACATCAAAGTCGGTTAAGGAGGCGCATAATGGCTCATAAGAAGGCAGGCGGTTCTACCCGTAACGGCAGAGACAGTAACAGTAAGCGTCTCGGTGTTAAAAGATATGCTGGTCAGTTCGTGACAGCAGGAAGCATAATAATCCGCCAGAGAGGCACTCAGTTCAAACCCGGCACAAACATGGGCATGGGAAAAGACCACACTCTTTTCGCCCTTGTTGACGGTTATGTTGAGTTCAAAGACAGAGGCAGCATGGGCAAACACGTGTCCGTAGTGGCCGCCGCTGAAGCTTCCGCTTAATACTTCCGCAAATCAGGCTTAAAAGTAAGCAAGAGCCCGCCGCACATCATGCGCTGCGGGCTTTTTTGTTTTGCACTTTCCTTGAGAAACTCTGTCAGCAATATTAAGATTGTATAAAACGGTTTAAGGAGACGGCTGATATGAAACCTGTAATTGCGGCTATTGCCCTTTTGATATGCGCAGATGCTTTTGCTTCCGATTTTTATCTCTACAGAGACAGGGCGGAATACCGCGCAGGGGAATATAAGAGCGGCGTAATAGGCTACGGAAGCGCCTTTAAGGCATACTGCGGCGCATCCGAGATGATGCTTCTCCCCTCTGCGGCGGATGCCGGCGGGACATGGCTGGGCACACTGGCGCAGGGCGTTAAAAATAATGAAAACGATTATATAAAAGCTGACAACAGAAAAAAGACTGCGGAATTCATGCTTAATTCACTGGGTGAAGTTCCGTCAGTTGACAAACTCGCCGACGGCAAGCTTCAGGCGTATGCCGCAGCGCGCTTTGATGAAATATCAAAAGCCGAAGCCGACATGAAAAAGGCGCAAACAGAAATATCCGCTCTGAAATCCCTTATCTCAAGGGGAGCAGACGGAGCAGCAGCCGTGCATTCGGCGCACACCTGCCCGGATATGAGGCTGGTGCTTGATAAAATAAGCACTGACTATGAGAATGTTCTCTACATAGACGGCAAAGGAGCAAGAACGGAACTCATACTCAAAGCGGTGAACAGAAGCGGCGTGGACATCAAGGCTCAGAATGCCTATCTTCTCCCCTCTTATATGAATGAGGCGATCGTTGTTCCGCAGTTTAACCCTTGGTATGTGCGCCCTCTGGAGCTTATGCCGCTGACAAAAAGCGCCAGAGCAACAGCCGCACCATTGATGATGGAGGCTGCTGCTGACTTTGCCGCAGCACCCGCGCCGGAAGTCACAAGGGAAGCCCCTTCCCAGTTCAGGGTGAAGGACTTTACACTTCTTTCAGACGGAAGGGAGTCCAGAACCGTTCTGGATAAAGCCGGAGTTGAAGCTGAAAGCAGACTGGCGGTCTACCCCTTCGCAAGCCCGGTTGTCTACAGAGAAACCGTGTTTACGCCCAAGTCCGAGATTTACGGCAGCAAATGGCGCGTAGTCAAGGATAAGGAGATATTCGAAAATGTTTACGCCTTCGTAGAGGATGCCAGAATACGTCTGGCTGCCGGAACAGATAAGGATATATCCGTAAAAAGGAAAAACCTCCCGCTCACCAGAGAGTCAGACGGTTTTTTCGGCACCCGCAAAAGGATGAAACGAGGATTCACCATTGAGGCGGCAAACCTTGCGGGTGAAGCGAAAAAGCTCAATATTATTGATCGCGTACCTGTGGCGGCGGACGACAGAATCAGCATAGAAAACATAATGCTGAACGGCAAGAAAATTACGGCCGCAAAGGACGGCAGGCTTGAGATAATAACCGAACTCAGCCCCGGCGCATCGACCGTTTATACTGTGACCTTTGAACTGGTCACTGATAAAGACATGGAAGTGGTATTTTAAATGAAATTCATCGATTCACTGATTATAGACGTTGAAGGCGGTTTGGGCGGCAACGGCTGCTGCAGTTTCCGCAGGGAAGCTTATGTGCCCAGAGGCGGCCCAAACGGCGGCAACGGCGGCAACGGCGGTAATGTTATCCTCGAAGGGGACGACTCCAAGACGACCCTCCTTGACCTGACTTACAATGCGATCTACAAGGCGAAAAGAGGCGTACACGGCAAGGGGAGCGACCTCCACGGAAGGCGCGGCGAGGATATACTCCTTAAAGTACCCGTCGGTACAATGATTTATGACACAGAGACCGAAGAGCTCATAGCTGATATAACAAAAAAGGGCGAACAGGTTGTGGTAGCCGCCGGAGGCAGAGGGGGCAGAGGGAACGCATCATTTGTTTCCTCCACTCACCGCGCTCCGAGAGAGTTTACCAACGGCGTGCCCGGCGAGAAGAAACGTCTCCGTCTGGAGCTTAAGCTGATAGCTGATGTGGGTATAATCGGTATGCCTAATGCGGGCAAATCAACCTTTATATCAGCAGTTTCCGCAGCAAAGCCCAAAGTGGCGGACTACCCATTCACCACTCTTGTGCCTCACCTCGGTGTGGTAAGAGGCGCACTGGGCGAGCCTTTTGTTCTGGCAGATATGCCGGGGCTTGTGGAAGGAGCACACGAGGGAACCGGGCTGGGAATGAGATTCCTGCGCCATATTGAGCGCACAAGGGTTCTGGTTCATTTTGTTGACTCCTCCGATTACGACTCAGGCATGGTGGAGCGCTACAAAATGATAAGAAACGAGCTTGATAAATACGGATTAAGCGTTTCCGATAAATCAGAGCTTGTGGCGGCCACAAAAACCGATGCCGCCATGCCGGAGAACCTCGCTGAGTTTGAGGAATTTATAAAACAAGAGGGCAAAACCCTTTTCAAAATATGCTCACTGACCAAAGAAGGCGTGAAGGAGCTTCTGGACGCGGCGGAAAAAATTCTCGCCGAAACGGAAAAACAGAATGAAGAAGATCTCGGAGCTGCTGGAGAGTAAACTTGCCGGCGAGGCGAGGGAACATTCCTCCCTTGCGAAAACATGGCATCACGCCGTGGGTGACACGGTGGCGGCTATCGCTATGCCCGTGAAGATTGACGGTGCATGCCTCATTGTGGGAGTGAGCGACAATATGTGGCTCAGTGAGCTTTCGCACATGAAGGATGATATACTGGAAAACCTCGCGGAGAAGGGTCTGAATGTAGATGATGTCCGTTTTGTTTTCAGGCAGGCGCCGAAAAGGAAGCAGAAACCTGTTTTTTCGCCCCGTATGCTCACAGACAAAGAGGAAAGAACAGTAAAGAATATGTGCTCCGTCATAAAAGAGGAGCGCCTCCGTGAAAGCGCTGAAAAGGCCATGAGAGCCTATTTCGGAAAATATTCATACGATGATTTCATAGGGCGTTGAAAATTCGGAGTAAATCTATTATTTTATCCGTTACTAAGGAGCTGATGAAGTGATTCTTGATATAAAAACCTTTCCCGATGAAGTATTGAGAAAGAAGAACGAACCTGTGGCTGCCGTTGATGATTCGGTGAGGAAACTGCTCTCCGATATGGTGGACACAATGCGGAGCGCAAAAGGCGTAGGTCTCGCCGCGCCGCAGGTCGGTGTCAACAAACGTGTGATAGTGATTGATATAAGCGCAGGTGAGAACCCTGACTCGCTTATGAAAATCATCAACCCTGAGATTCTGGAACTTTCCGGTGAGCCGGATGTCAATGAAGAGGGATGCCTCAGCGTCCCCGGCGAATATGAAGTGGTCGCCAGACCGTCCAGAGCCGTAGTCAGGTATATTAAAGAGGACGGCACGGAAGCTGTGGTTGAGGCCGAAGGTTTCCTCGCCAGAGCTCTCCAGCACGAAATAGACCACCTCAACGGTGTTCTCTTCATAGACAGGCTTTCCATGAGCAAAAGGGAGACTGTTAAAAAACGCATACGCAAACGCATCAGCACAGGCGACTATGTCGCAGGAAGAGGCTGATTAAGAATATAAAAGATATAAAGGAGTTATCTATGCAGGATTTCTGGTATATAGTCGGAGCTTATTCTATCATATGGGTGCTTCTCGGCGGCTACATGCTCAGCCTCGGCACTAAAATAAGCGACCTTAACAAACGTATCGACGCTGTTGAGGCAGATAAGGAAAAATAAGCCCCATTCATTGCGGCACGGACGTGTACATCAAACCGACAGGACGTACGGATTGATGTTATTAAATGAGAGATTGCTTCACCCTTGCAGGGTTCGCAATGACAGCATTCTGCGTCACTGCGAGGAGCGGATGCGACGCGGCAGTCTCAGACAGTTCCATGGAAGGAACTGCGCCGTGCGAAGCGAAGGCGGGTTTATCCCGCCGCGAGCGTGTATTCAAAATTTCCATGGATGGTAAATTTTGAATTATTAAGAAAAGACACTGCGCCGTGCGAAGCGAAGCCGCATTCATCCCGCCGCGAGCGTGTACATCAAACCGACAGGACGTGCGGATTGATGTTATTAGTAGAAGTGATTCACCGGCCCGTGGCCTCTGCCGATATTCATTGAATCCGCATGGCGTATCGCCTCGGTGATATACCGCTTAGCCTCGAAGGCCGCCTCTGTTATGTCATAATCCTTCGCAAGCCATGCCGCCACTGCTGAGGCAAACGTGCATCCTGTTCCGTGGGTGTTGCGTGTTACAACCCTCGGCGCATCCAGCCATATAAACTCATTTCCGTCATACAGAAGATCCCTGCTCTGTTCCCCTGTGCCGTGCCCGCCCTTGAGGATAACATTTGCGCAGCCGAGTGCCCGCAGTTCCTTTGCCGCCTCCTCAAAATCATCTATGCTGCGCCCCAGAAGAACCTCAGCCTCCGGAATATTCGGCGTGATAACAAGCGCCAGCGGGATAAGATGCTTCTTCACTGTATCAACGGCTTCCGCCCTGAGCAGGGGGCTGCCCCCTTTGGCTACCATAACCGGGTCAACCACAAGCTTCCGCACACCGTATTTCTTCATGGCATCAGCAACAGTGACAACAATTTCAGGGGAGGAGAGCATACCTGTTTTCACAGCGTCTGCGCCCATATCGGCAAAAATCGCATCTATCTGGGAATTTATTATGCTTAAGGGAAGATCAAATACATCCGTAACGCCCAGAGTGTTCTGCGCAGTGATGGCGGTGATTACGCTCATGCCGAAAACACCGTTTGCACTGAACGACTTAATATCCGCCTGAATGCCTGCGCCGCCGCCTGAATCGCTCCCTGCTATGGTGAGTGCCTTTTTCATGCCGCACCCCCGCCGCTGTACTGCTTCCTGCGCCAGCCGTTGCTGCGGCCGTTTCCGTTATCCTGCAGTTCTTCGGATTTGACCTTAACGTCAAAGCGCTTCTCGCCGAAAATATCCTCTATCTCTTTAAAAAGCCCGAAGCTGGGCTTCACCTTAAAATCCGCACCCACACTCATCTTCACCACAAATTTCGAGGGCATTTCCACCTCAAACATAACGGCTGCCTCCCCCTGATGGTTAGCAAGAAGCTGCCTGAGTTTATTCATCCTTTCATCTGAAAACGCCACTGCATTCAGTTTAATCACAACAGTTTCTGTGAGCTTTTCCACCGTTTCGTCAGCATCGAAAATCTCCTCCGCCTTAAAGCTCACACGGTCGTCCTTTTTGCTCACCCTGCCCTTTATCACAATTATTTTGTCCTCTTCCAGATAACGGACATTCTCCTGATACATCTTGGGAAAAACAAGCACGTCCACCTCACCTTCCATATCCTCAAGGGTTATGAAGGCCATTTTTTCCTGCTTGGTTTTGGTGATGTGATGCTTCACCGCCTTCACCATGCCGCCTGCGATTGCGAAGGTGTCGTCATCCTTCTCAGCAAGATCCTTAGACGAAGTGGTAAATGTATCCAGAACGGAGCTGTAGCGGGCAAGGGGGTGGTTGGTCACATAAAAGCCCAGAACCTCCTTCTCGAAAACAAGAAGCTCGTTCTCAGGCATCTCTTCGCAGACAGGGTAAAACTCGTCATTCCCTCCGTCCTCGTCATCATCCCCGCCGCTGAGGAAATCCTCTATGGACATTATCCCCTGCTCCTTCATTTTCTGCTTGCGCTGCCCCTGTTCCAGAGCCATCTCCAGAACCTGAAGATGCTGTCTGCGGTTTTTGCCGAAGCTGTCCAGCGCGCCGGCTTTTATCAGTGATTCCAGAACCTTTTTGTTGGCAAGGCGAAGGTCAATCCTCTCGCAGAGGTCGTAAATCGATGTATAGGGTCTTTCTGCCCTTTGCTGGACTATGGAGTCTATGGCGCTGAAACCAACGTTTTTTATGGCTCCCATGCCGAAGCGGATGTTGCCGCTCTTTATGCTGAAATCCTTCTCGCTCTCGTTTATGTCCGGCGGAAGGACTAGGATTCCCATCTTCTCCGTCTCTTCCTTGAAGGCGACAACCTTCTCCCCCTTATCAAGCTCGCAGGAGAGGAGAGCAGCCATATATTCCACCGAGTAATTGGCCTTGAGCCATGCCGTCTGGTAGGCGACAATGGCATAAGCCGCTGAGTGGCTTTTGTTGAAACCGTAGTCGGCGAATTTTTCCATGAGGTTGAAGAGCTCTTCGGCTTTTTCTTTTGTGAAGCCGCGCTTAATTGCGCCCTCCACGCCCATTTTCTCATCGCCGTTGATAAAAATGTTCTTGTGCTCCTCCATCAGCGAGGCCTTTTTCTTGCCCATTGCCCGGCGGAGAATATCCGCATTGCCGAGGGAGTATCCGCCCACGACCTGAGCAATCTGCATTACCTGTTCCTGATAGACGATAATGCCGTAAGTCTCTTTCAGTATAGGCACAAGCTCTTCCAGAGGATAGTCGATGACCTCCTCCCCGTGCTTTCTTTTCACGAATGAGTCAAGCATGCCGCTGCCTATGGGGCCCGGACGGTAAAGGGCAACCAGGGCTATAACGTCCTCTATGCATTCGGGGCGGAGCTTTTTCAGAAGGTTTTTCATCCCCTCGCTTTCAAGCTGGAAAACGCCAGTGGTGTCCCCCGCCGAAAGCATGTCATAGGTCTTCTGATCGCCGAGATCAAGCTTCTGCATGTCTATTTCTATGCCGTGAACGGCTTTTATGTTCTTCACTGCGCTGTCTATGATCGTAAGGTTTTTGAGGCCGAGGAAGTCGAACTTAACAAGACCGACCTCCTCCAGCGTGTCCTTCTCAAACTGGGTCACAACCTCGTCATTCTGCCCCTTGCAGAGGGGAACATAAACGTCCAGCGGCTTATCGCCGATGACTATTCCCGCTGCGTGCATCCCTGCGTTCCGCAGGAGCCCTTCCAGCTTGCGGGCGTGTCTGAGTATATCTGTCCCTTTCTCTATCTCCGCAAAGGCGGATTCCAGATCGCTGTCAGCCTTAAGTGCCTTGTTTATCGTCATCCCCGGTGATTCGGGTATGGTTTTGGCGAGCTTGTCCACATCCTTAAGCGGAACCTCCAGCACCCTCCCCACATCACGCACAGAGCCCCTGCCTAGAAGCTGGCCGAAGGTGATAATCTGCGCCACCCTGTCATCCCCGTATTTGCGGCGGACATATCTGATCACCTCTTCACGTCCGTTTACGCAGAAGTCTATATCGAAGTCGGGCATGGACTCCCTTTCCGGGTTGAGGAAACGCTCAAACAGCAGGTTGAAGCGGATCGGGTCTATATCCGTTATGCCGAGGGAGTAAGCCACGAGAGAGCCAGCACCTGACCCCCTTCCGGGGCCGACGGGTATCTTCTGAGTGTGGGCATAGTTTATGAAGTCCCACACTATGAGGAAATAGCCCGCAAAGCCTTTCATAACTATGACCTTGAGCTCCATAACCAGCCTGTCGTAATATTCCCTGTGAAGTTCCTCCGGCACATGGGCAAGCTTACGCCTGAGTCCTTCCCTCGAAAGGTGCTCAAGGTATGAGTCGATGCTGTAGCCCTCCGGCACATCATACTCCGGCAGGTGGAGATTGCCGAACTCAATGGAGCTTTCGCATCTCCCGGCTATTTCCACAGTGTTGGTCAGCGCCTCCGGCACATCCCTGAACGAAGCCCACATCTCCTCCGGGGATTTCACCCAGAGCTGGTCTGTGTGGATCTCCATCCTGTTGGGAGAGCTGAGGAGAGACTGGGTCTGTATGCACATAAGCACCTCATGGGAGAGGTGATCGCCCTTGTCCAGATAGTGGCAGTCATTGGTTGCAACAAGGGGTATGCCCATGTCCTTGGACATTTTCATAAGCTGCCTGTTGACCTGCACCTGTTCCGGCAGGCCGTTGTCCTGTATCTCAAGGAAGAAGTTTTCCTTCCCCAGAATGTCCCTGTAGGTTTCTGCGGTGCGGACAGCGTGCGGCAGGTCGTTGCGCATTATGGCACGGGGTATCTCCCCGGCGAGGCACGCTGAAAGGCCTATAAGCCCTTCTGAGTACTGCGCCAGAAGCTCCTTGTCTATCCTCGGTTTGTAGTGGAAACCCTCAAGCTGGGCTCTGGAAGCGAGAAAACGGAGGTTGGCAAGCCCCTTGTTGTCTTTCGCCAGCAGGATGAAGTGATGGTTCTTGTCCTCACCCTTCTCGTAGCTCTTGTTGAACCTCGTATCCGGCGCAACATAGACCTCGCACCCCAGAACAGGCTTGAGTTCGGCCGCCTTTGCCTTTTTGTAGAAATCCACGATGCCGTACATTGTGCCGTGATCCGTTACGGCGACAGATTTACTGCCCTGTTCTTTTATCCTTTCCATGAGATCAGCGACCTTGATCGCGCCGTCCAGAAGTGAATACTGTGTATGTAAATGGAGATGAACAAATTCGTTTGCCATTTGGTAATACCGCCTTAGTGGTTTGAAAAACCCGCTTGCTTTGCGGATCAAAATTCAGTGATAATCATCCTATGCTACTACATAAAATCCGCATGTACAAGGTTGAAGGCTTCTTTTTTGTCTCTATTATTTCCGCTGTGCTGACAGTAGGTTATCTTTACGCACAGATTGCGGCGGCGCTCCTTGTAACCGCTGTTTTCCTTTCACGGCGGATGTTTGCGGTAATAGGTTTTCTTATAATTTCCCTGATGCTCTTCATACATTTCACTGTGCTGGTAACGGCGGAGAAAGATCCCGGAAAGGAGCGCACCACATACGAAACCACCAGAGGCACGGTGCTTGCGGACAATGAATATGCCCTGCGGGCGGGGGAGGCGGTAATAGGCAGCTATACCAAAGTGCCTTACCGAGGCAGGGAGGGGCGGCTTGCTCCGGGGTATCTGGTGCTGGAAAAGGTGTATTTCCGCACGGAGCTTCCGCTGGTGTCCGCCATACTGGAAAAAAGGAAGGAGCTCTCGGAAAAGATGTACGCCGAATCCGCGGGACGGCTGAGGATAATTCAGGCGCTTCTTCTGGGTGACAGGTCTCACCTTGAGGGGCGGGTGCAGGATGTCTATCTGCTCACGGGGCTGAGCCACCTTCTGGCGGTATCGGGAACACATGTGGGCGTGATAACACTGATCTGCTTCACACTGCTCTTTTTCCTGCCCCTGAAGCTGCGCATGTTCGTCTCATGCTTCGCCCTTGCCGCTTTTGTGCCTCTGGCCGGGTTCAAGGTTCCGGTTATGCGCGCCGCAGTCACAGCCGTAACTGCCATGACAGCGTGGATTCTCGACTGCCGGACAGACTTCCGCAAGCTCCTGCTGTTTCTCTGGGGCTTTTTTTTGCTTATAGCTCCGGGGCTTCTGGGAAATATTTCGTTTCTTTTGTCATTTGCTGCGGTGTACGGCATAACCTCCCTGCGGTTCAAGGGCTTAAGCTGGTTTGAGGGAACGATAAAGGCGGGCATAGCGGCAACAGCTTTCACAATGCCTTTGTCCATGTATGTTTTCGGCACATTCAACCCCGCCAGCATTTTCAGCACGATCATAATGGTTCCAGTGGTGTATCTCCAGCTTATCACAGGCTTTTTGTATATGCTTTTCCCCTCTCTCACCCTTGAGCCTCTGGTTATGCTGGAAAAGCTCAACATTTACGCATCAGACCTGATGGCTTCACTCACAGGAGTGTTCTTCGTGCTGAAAGCTATGAGCCTGCATATCTTCATACTTCTCATGCTCTTTCTTGCGGTCATTTCCCGCACAAAGTATGTTCTGGTCTCTGCTGCGGTATTTCTCGCCGTATTTATCCCCTCAAAGGCTGAGGACGGGCTGCACTTTCCCGAACTGGGCAGGTACAGGGCGTTCATCTACAAGGAAGGAGACAGGATCGAGGCGTTTTATTCCGGAATGCGTTCAAACTATCTTTACTCATTCATCCCCTTTGCTGCAAAATTCGGTGTGAGAAATTTCGACTACGCAAAGATAGAAATCTATGACAGCGAGAACATTATTTTCACAAGTGCTGAAACTTCGGGAGATTTTTCCGGAATATGCGTGAATAATCCGGAATGTTTAAAACCCTTGATTTATATGACAAGATCGAACACCATAACAAAATCAAACATCAATACCGAAAAAACCTATTTCCTCTACAAAAACAGGCTGAAAGCGGACAATATAGTGGAATTGTACAATTCAGCACCGCTGCACTACAGACCGGAGGGAAGGACGGAAGAATGAAAATATATGTAAATGAAAAAGAAAGAACAGTTGAAAAGGGCGTTTCCGCCTTCGCTGTCAGGGCATTCTTCAAAGCCGATGCCGATGTCGTGATCCTCAACGGACACCTGATCGGCGCGGATATGCCCCTTAATGACGGCGACAGAATATCGCTGATAAAAAAGGGCGAAATCCCACCCGCGGATGAGCTGGAGAGCCTGCTTGTCTCCCGCCACACCCCCGGAGTCCATGAGAAGATGAAGAAGGCGAAAATAGCCGTGGCGGGCCTCGGCGGCCTCGGTTCAAACATAGCCGTAAGCCTTGCCAGAATGGGCGCAGGTGATATGCTTCTTGTGGATTATGATGTGGTGGAACCGTCCAACATAAACCGTCAGCAGTACTTTGTTGATCAGATAGGGATGAAGAAAACAGACGCCCTGAGAGCGAATCTGGAGCGCATAAACCCTTACGCTTCTTACACATATCAGGATGTTTTCCTCACTGAGGCAAACACGGCGGAAATTTTCAGCGGCTATGATGTGATCATAGAAGCAATAGACAAAGCCGAAACAAAGGCTATGATAATACGCGAATGCGCAGCAAAATGCCGTGAAAGCTTCATCATAGGCGCAAGCGGACTGGCGGGCTATGCGGACACTTCCGTCATAAGCGTGCGCTTCGCCGGAAAAATGGCCATAGTGGGCGATTTTGTTAACGAGGCGAAACCGGGGCAGGGGCTTATGGCTCCGCGGGTGGCTGTTGCGGCGAATATTCAGGCTAATCTGGCTGTGAGATACATTCTGGGTGATCTTCCGGAGGTGAAAAAATGATCAAGGCTGTTATAAACGGAAAAGAGGCTGAAATTAAAAAGGACTCCACCCTTGCTGAGGTTATAGCTGTTTATAAGCTTAATCCTGAGCGTGTTGTGGCAGAGGTTAACGGAAATGTCCTCACCAGGGATAAATACGCCGATACCCTGATAAACAGCGGGGATAAGGTGGAGCTTATAAACTTCGTGGGCGGCGGTTAAGAGAGAACAGCCCTGATGGCGTTCATCAGCGAGTCCTTCATCACGGGCTTGCTGATATAGGCCTTAACGCCGAGGCATTCTGCCCTGCTGATGAACTCGCGGTCGTTGAAGGCGGTGGTCACAATCACTTTTGCATCGGGCCTTTCCTTCATTATCCTTTCGCACATCTCAAGCCCGTCCATGATCGGCATCTGTATATCTGTTATGATGAAGTCCGGGTTATGAAGCCTGTGCATCTCAAGCCCTTCCCGTCCGTCACGGGCTTCAATAACATTAGAGAACCTTCTGCGGAGAAGACGGAGGAGCGATTCCCTCACGTAAAAATCATCCTCAACATAAAGAACAGTCAGAGCATCTGCTTCCAAATCCAGTCACCAAAAGATAATCATCAGCCTTAAAATTAGCGCGCTGCTAACTTTTTTATAAGCTGTTTAAGATACTTACACCGTTTGCTTAATATTAAATGCTGTTTTATATAAAAAATGTCAAGTATTTTTAAAATTTATAATCATTATTTATATGTACATAAATGTCAGTAGATGATTTTGATGATAAATTTTTGTGTGCTTCTGTTTACAAAAACCAATTATGCGGTTCCGGCCTGCCGTTCTGAAAGCTTTAATCCAGAGTAAGCGGGCATCCGAACCGCCCTCTGTCCGCCTGTTCCGGAATACATCGGCATAGTTTTGAGCAAATGCTCTCTTTCTTCCGCCCCGGATGCGGTTTAAAAGTGAAATTTGTTCTGGCATTATAAATCTTTTCTCTATATATTCGCAGTCATATTCAACTATACGGAGGTATACAGAATGGGCGGTTGCTCACAGGACGAATCGAGCTGCGGCAGTTGCAGTTCCGCCGGCGCATGCAGTACCGACGAAAAACAGAAACACACGGATGAGCTTATCAAAAAGAGACTCTCAGGCATCAAATACAAGATCATGGTAATGAGCGGCAAGGGCGGCGTGGGAAAATCCACTGTCAGCGTAAGCCTCGCCTCAATGCTGAACGCAATGGGCTATACCGTGGGCATACTTGATGCAGACATACACGGTCCCAACATCCCCAAGATGCTTGGCATCACCAAAAAGGGAGCAATGAACGGCGAAGACGGCATAGTTCCCTTTGAGCCTATTGAAGGGCTTAAGGTTATGTCTGTGGGTTTTCTCATAGAAAACGATGACGAAGCGATCATATGGCGCGCAGCTATCAAACACAGCATGATCCAGCAGTTCATAAGCGATGTGGCATGGGGCGAGCTTGACTTCCTCATAATCGACCTCCCCCCCGGAACAGGGGATGAGCCTCTCTCTGCGGCTCATGTAATAGGCAATGTGGACGGCAGCGTGATAGTGACCACTCCGCAGGATGTTGCCCTGCTTGACTCACGCAAGTCTGTTACATTCAGCAGAAAGCTGAACGTGCCGATTTTCGGTATAATAGAGAATATGAGCGGGTTCTGCTGTCCCAACTGCGGAAGCACTGTTGACCTCTTTAAAACAGGCGGCGGAGAAAAAGCTGCTCTGGAACTTGGAGTAACCTTCCTCGGCAGGATCCCCCTTGAGGCGCAGGTTGTGCAGGACGGAGACGCAGGAACTCCCCACGTCATAGGCCACCCCGGTTCGCCGGTAGCCAAGGCGATGAAGGAAGCCACAATAAAAATTCTTGAGCAGACCATAAAAAAAGAGGGGTAATCCCATGAATATGCCGAAGGTGCTTTTTGTATCGAGCGAAATCGCTCCCTATGCGAAAACGGGCGGGCTGGCTGATGTCGGCTCCTCCCTGCCCAAGGCATTGAAGTCCGAAGGGGTTGACGTGATAAGCGTCATGCCCCTTTACTCCTCAGTAAACCGCGCTGGATACGGCCTCACAGAGGTCTTCCAGTCCTCCTGCGTCCACATGGGCAACTGCGAGGAATGGTACAGCGTTTATAAGGCATCCCTCAGCGGGGTGGACACCTATTTCATCGAGTTTTCCAAATACTTCGACCGTCCGGGAATTTACCACACAAAGGCAGGCGAATACGCTGACAACGCATACCGCTTTGCTTTTTTCTGCCGTGCGGCCATGCAGCTTGCAAAGGACATCCGCTTCAAGCCGGATGTAATCCACTGCAACGACTGGCAGACAGGGCTGATCCCATACTACATCCGCAAGGCGGAGGACTTCTTCTTTAACGGCACAAAAACCGTGATGACAATCCACAACATAGGCTATCAGGGGATTTACGGTGCTGATGTGCTGGAATATGCGAGAATTGACAGGGCTGATTTCCACGCGGAAAGCTTCGAATCATTCGGCGGGGTCAACTTCCTCAAAGGCGGCATAGCCTATGCGGATAAGATAACCACAGTCAGCCCCTCCTACGCTAAGGAGATTCAGGATGAAGTGGGCGGAGGCGGGCTGCACATGCTCCTCTCATACCGCAGATATGACCTTGAGGGAATCCTCAACGGCATAGACACTGACGAGTGGAACCCCGCAACAGACAAATATATTCCGCAGAATTTCAGCGCGGAGACCCTTCATCTCAAAAAAGTAAACAAGCTGGCGCTTCAGGAACGCTTCATACTTGAAAAAAACGAAAACATCGCACTCTTCGGCTTTGTAGGCAGGTTTGCCGGACAGAAAGGGCTGCACCTTTTACAGTATGCTGTGGAAAAAGCGCTCAAAGATATGGTCTGCCAGTTCGTAATAATCGGCAGCGGCGAAACCGAATATGAACAGTACTTCGGCAGCCTCCCCGCAAGGTATCCGCTGAGGGCAGGCTCATTCATAGGCTACAGCGAGGAAGCGGCGCACCTGCTTGAGGCAGGGGCGGATTTCTTTGTCATGCCCTCTCTATACGAGCCCTGCGGACTGAACCAGATGTACAGCCTCGCCTACGGAACCCTTCCTGTTGTCCGTGCCACAGGCGGCCTTGATGACACCGTTAAAAACTACAACGAGCAGACAGGCGAAGGAACAGGCTTCAAATTTCAGCTCATCGACGGAGACGCCCTCTACAACACAATAGGCTGGGCAGTGAGCACATATTATGACAGACCCCGCCACATAGAGCAGATGCGCATGGCCGCGATTAGTGAAGATTTCGGTTGGAAAAATTCAGCCATACGTTACATAAATCTTTACAAAAATGTTACCGCCCTATAAGATCAGCCAGCTTACGGTTATCTGTGCGGAAGATAACCGCTTATTTTCCTATCTGTATTTTGAATAGTTAATTTTGTTAATGATTTCCGAAAAACGTTGACTTTTTAACGTGAAGGATTGATCATGACCCGTAACAAATATTTTATTATTCATATACACAGCTTTTATATTCTGCGGAGGCTAATCGTGAGAAGCGAGATTGAGGTCTTCAAGGCGCTCGGAGACGAAAACAGAGTGCGCATTGCTATGATGCTCAGGGAAAGGCCTATGTGTGTGTGCGAAATTGATTCGGTTCTGGACATTGCACTGTCTACTGTTTCATCGCATCTGAAAATCCTTAAAACGTCCGGAATAATCAGGGACAAAAAGGATGGGCGCTGGGTTATCTACAGCATCAACGAAGAAAACGGATTTGTGGCGGAAATACTTGACATCTTTGAGAAGAAACTGGCTGAAGATGTGGTCTTGAGCGGAGACAGAATCAAGCTCTCCACACTGCCCGAATCTGTGTGCACCAAGTATCAGAGTGTTTAGTCCTTTTTGAAAAAACTATCCGGCTTCAGACTGCGGGCGGTTTCTGCCGCCTGCTCAGGGCTTATGCCCTTGTACTCAAGCACAACTGTCAGTTGTGATCCGTCTGCGGTCAGCGTTATGTAACCCTTTTTATAACCGCTTCCTGTGTAAAGGATATTGTAGCCGTTTCCCCTTTCTGTTTTAGTGATATTGCCCGCTTTTATCCCGTGCTCCTCCAAAGCTTTGACATCGGCGCCGGAGTAAACGGAGAGGATGAGGGATGCGGAGGCAGAGGAATATCTTCTGGAAGCGGTGTCAACATTGCCGCGCGGCAGACGGAGCGTGCTCCCCTCCGCCGGGGATGCAGAATAACCGCCTATATCCGGCAGCAGAGGCAGAAGCTTTCTGAAATCTGCACCCGCTGAGGCGGCGGCAAGAAAAACGCAGAGAAAAACTGCGGTTTTTTTCATATTTTATCAGTCATGACGCGGATTTGAGGCCACAAGTTTCGCCGCTGCCGTCATCTGACGGTAGATCTCTTCCTCGCTCACTTTTTCCCTGGCTCTCTCCACACCGTCTTCATAGACCTGATAACACGGCTGAATGTTGTTCAGCGTGACAGCCACAATATCAAGAGCACAGCTTCCGCATGCGCATACGCTGGTGTTTCTTTCCAGAAAGAAGGGGAGCATATCCCAAACGCGCTTCTCATTGACGTTGCGAAGTGCGTCAACGTCATAATAGTTGATTTTAGCCATAAATCGCCTTACTATTCCCTACCCTTTTCAGGGGCGGTTTTTATACGTTGTATACTTATGAACCGATACAGTAAAAGATAACATCCGGAGTCTGCCCATGCAAGATAAAATAGCCGTAATAGGCGCAGGAAGCTGGGGAACCGCACTCGCGTCCCTCCTCGGCTCATCAGGGTACGCAGTGACCCTTTACGCATTCGAAGACGAAGTAATAAAAGGCGTTAACGAAAACAATGAAAACCCTCTCTTTCTTCAGGGCATAAAGCTCTCTGCCAATGTATGTGCAAAAAACTTTTCTGATATTCCCGCCATGGAGGAAAAGCACATTGTGTGGGCTGTACCCACACAGTTTTCAAGGCGGGTTGCCGAAGCGAACAGAGCGGCACTCAGCGGCAGGGACATCATCATCGCCACAAAAGGGATAGAAATAGCCACCGGCAAGCTTGTTATAGAGATGCTCTCAGAATCCGCCGATGCGGAATATTCAATAATTTCAGGCCCCTCCTTCGCTAAGGAAGTGGCGCTGAGCAAACCCACTGCGGTGAGTGTGGCGTCAAAGAGTGCAGGCCGCGCCGAATGGTGGCAGAATGCTCTCTCTGCACCCGCTTTCCGCTGCTACTGCACGGATGACGTTACAGGCGTGGAGATAGGCGGAGCGATCAAAAACGTAATCGCTGTGGCGGCAGGCATTTCCGACGGACTTGGCTTCGGCTATAACGCAAGGGCAGGACTCATCACCCGCGGTCTGGCTGAGATAACCCGCCTCGGCGTGGCTATGGGCGCTAAGGCGGAAACATTCATGGGGCTTTCAGGCATGGGGGATCTTGTTCTCACATGCACAGGCGATCTCAGCCGGAACAGACAGGTCGGACTTAAGCTCGCCGAAGGATTCGGCATAGACGAAATAACCGGAAAAATGAACATGGTGGCAGAGGGAGTTTACACTGCAAAGGCCGCTTACGCATACGCGGCAAAAGCAGGAATAGAAATGCCCATAACCGAACAGGTATACAAAGTTATTTACGAAAATAAAAATCCGAAAGATTCCGTAATGGCGCTTATGGAGCGCCCCTTAAGAAAAGAATAAGTTATTGCGCCTGCGGTTTAACATGCCGCAGGCTTTCTGCGCTGTTTCTGATACTTTTATCAACAGAAATAATTATCCGAAAAAAAAATACATCCTTTTTTTATCCATCACTGACAGTATATTATCACCCTTCATCCATCATTAACTTTTATTGGTCTTTAAAGTATACAAAGGCTAAACTTTATTCACCTAACATTTCTTGCTTTTCCAATTAAACGGCTGTTACATAGCTTATGGTTTGATTAAATATCTGAAAAGGTGGTTCAAAGTGATGAAAATGAAGATCGGAACAAAAATCCTCCTCTCGGCCCTGGTTCCCGCTGTATTTCTTTCCGCTGTTTTAACCTTTATCGTTGTGCGCAACGTAAACAAAATGGGTCAGGCTGATGTCAGAATGGTTTCATCCAATATGACAGACATGAAGAAGGCGGAATTAAAGAACTATATTGATATTGCTGTTAATTCTGTTTCATTTCTGGTGAACAGCGCTGAGTTCACCCCGGAAGAGGCGAAGGAAGAAGCGAAGAAAATACTCCTCAGACAGACATACGGCGAGGACGGTTACTTTTTTGTTTACGACAGGCAGGGGCTGTGCCTTGTGCAGCCATCAAACCGGAAGCTTGAGGGCACAAGCCAGTGGGATGTGAAAAACTCCGCCGGAACCTATGTCACCAGAGAGGTCATCAATGCCGCTCTATCCGGTGACGGATACCTTGTCTATTCATGGTTCAAAGCCTCAAAAAACGCCGAGGCGGACAAGCTCTCCTACTCAGTATCCATTCCCGAATGGGGCTGGGTTGTGGGCACAGGATTCTATATTGATGACATTGAAGAGGAGACAGCAAAGATCGAAGCGAATATATCCGCCGAGATAAAAAGACTGGTCGGTCTCTTCATGACTTTTTCCATAGTATGTCTTATTGCAGTTGCCATCATAGCCTATTTTGTTTCCCGCAGGATCTCCTCAAGCGTTTCCTCGGTGTCTGAATCCCTGAAAGAAATAGCCGAAGGTGAAGGCGACCTCACTGTTCAGCTGCCGATAAATTCCGCAGACGAGGCAGGAAAGCTTGCCGAATATTTCAACACCTTCCTCGCCAAACTCCGCGACATCATAAACACCGTAAAAATGAATGCGGATACTGTAGCCTCAAGCAGTACAGAACTTGCCGCCTCAGTGGAGGAACTTTCCACCACGATGAACGATCAGTCCGCACAGGTTTCAGGCGTAGCCACAGCCACAGAGGAGATGAGCGTTTCCGCCGGGGAAGTCACAAACTCTGTCGGCGAAGGACGCAGAAACATTGAGGAAACCCACAGCCTGACAATTGAAGGAAACAACAAACTCCAGCAGGCAGTTAAAGAGATGATGCTTATTAAGGGGAACGTGGAGACACTGGGAACAACTGTCGCCAGCCTCATTGAATCATCCTCCACGATAGGCGAAATCATAAACGTAATCACAGACATAGCAGACCAGACAAACCTGCTGGCACTGAACGCCGCAATCGAAGCCGCCAGAGCCGGTGATCACGGCCGCGGGTTCGCGGTGGTGGCTGATGAAGTACGTAAGCTGGCCGAACGCACCCAGACATCCACCGGAGAAATATCAAAAATAATCGGCAGCCTTCAAAACGAAGCCAGAAACGCTTCCCATGAAATGACAAACGCCAGAGGAAGAGTGGAAAGCGGCGTTAAAATAATTGACGAAACCAAAAGCACATTCGAGCGGATAGTCGGTTCAGTTGACACCCTGAGCTCTGTCAACGGAATAATACAGTCCGCAGTCGAGGAGCAGTCAAAGGCTATTCTCAACATTAACAGCAACGCCCAGATGATAGCCTCCGGTGTTGAGCAGAGCTCCGCCGCGCTTCAGGAAGTTTCCGCCACAATATCAAACCTCCAGGTTCAGGCGGATGAGCTGAAAATGCTGGTAAATAAGTTCAAGGTTTAAATTTCATATATCATGGAGGCTGCCGCAGCCTCCATGTTTCTCAGCACCGCAAAATAAAAATTCCTTCCGAAATCTTATGTTCAGAATATATCCCCTCTAGTTTTGTAGATAATTTAACGATTTAATATTAGAATTGGTTATACAAATGTCATACCCAATAAAAATTCCAGTTATCAAATCAGGCGGTGCGCGGATGTTTAATTTGAAGATCGGTTCCAAAATTCTGCTGACGGCAGTGGTTCCAGTTATTTTGCTGTCGGTTATTCTTGCCGTTATAAGTATCGGCAATATCAGAAAAATGGGGAACGAAGAGATCGAACTTGTGGAAACAACAATGATGAACCTGAAAAAGGCGGAGCTGAGCAACTATATCGACCTCGCAAAAACCTCCGTTAAACACATTACGGAGAATACCTCACTGACTCAGGAAGAGGCTCAGCAGCAGATAAAGGAAACCATCAGACAGCTTTTCTACGGTGCTGACGGCTACTACTTCATATACACATACGACGGAATTAACATACTCCTGCCCCCCAGCCCGCAGAGAGAGGGGACAAGCATGTGGGATGTGCAGGATAAGGAAGGGGTGTTCCTCATACGTGAGCTTGTGAAACAGGCACAGGCAGGCGGCGGCTACCTCGTTTACTTATGGGACAAGCCTTCGGAAAAAACCGTAGCGAAAAAACTTTCCTTCTCAGTACCCCTGGGCAACTGGGGATGGGCACTGGGAACCGGCTTCTACATCGATGACATCGACAAGGAAGTGGCTAAAATACGCGAAAATATCTCAAAAGAAATCGGTGCTGTCATCTTCAAATTCATACTGATCAGTGTTGTGTGTATAGGAATCATAATCGCTGCCGCCCTTTATATCTCAAAGAGAGTGTCCAACAACATACGCTCTGTCTCCTCATCCCTGAAAGAAATAGCCGAAGGGGAGGGAGACCTCACAAAGGTAATCGCGGTGAGCACCCATGACGAAGTAGGTGAACTCGGCAGATATTTCAATGAGTTCATAAGCAAGCTCAGGGACATAATTCAGACAGTGATGCTGAATGCCGATGCAGTGGCCTCAAGCAGCACCCAGCTTGCCGCCTCCACAGAGGAACTCTCCACCACAATGAATGATCAGGCGGCGCAGATTTCAGGCGTGGCCAGCGCCACGGAGCAGATGACGGCCTCCGCCGCAGAGGTTTCAGGCTCCATAAACGAAGGCAGAAACAACATTGAGGAGACCAACGCGCTTACCATTCAGGGCAATAAAAAGCTTCAGGAAGCGGTAAACGAAATGGTGGTCATTAAAGGCAATGTGGAGGCTCTGGGTAAAACCATCGAAGGGCTGCTGGCATCCTCCTCCAGAATAGGCGATATTCTCAATGTTATCACCGACATTGCAGACCAGACAAACCTGCTGGCGCTGAATGCGGCAATAGAGGCGGCAAGAGCCGGAGAGCACGGACGCGGATTCGCCGTGGTGGCTGATGAGGTACGGAAACTCGCCGAACGCACACAGACATCCACAGGCGAAATATCATCCATAATCCAGAATCTTCAGAAGGAAGCCAAGCTGGCCTCCACAGAAATGAGCAACGCCAGAGATAAGGTGGAAGGCGGAGTGAACATAATAAATGATACCAAGTCCACCTTTGAAAACATTGTCACCTCTGTGGACACAATGAGCAGGGTTAACGAAATAATCCAGTCCGCAGTGGAGGAGCAGGTTGGCGCTATCCACAACATAAACGAAAGCACCCAGATGATCGCCTCCGGTGTTGAGGAGAGTTCATCAGCGCTCCAGGAAGTGGCTTCAACAATCTCAAGCCTCCAGATTCAGGCGGATGAGCTTAAGATGCTGGTGAATAAGTTTAAGATATAAAAACTGAGGCGGGGCATAAACCCCGCCTTATTTGTTGTTTGTATTTAACAGCAATGATCTTACTCCCTTAACAAAGGGGATTTTTCTCAGTATCTCTCAGCCTTTCTCAGCCATCCGGCGGGAGCTTTTACTCTGCCGGTCTGGATGCCGGTGTAATATTCGTAGATTGATTTGCTTACGCTGCCTATTTTGCCGTCTCCGACTTTAAGCTCGCGCCCGTCCTCAAAAATATACGTGCCCACAGGGGAAACAACAGCCGCAGTTCCGAAACCGCCCGCCTCTATGATCTCTCCGTTTTCCACGCCTTTTATGAAGTCCTCAATTTTTATTTTCTGCTGAATAACCTTGCGTCCCAGTTCCTTCTGGAGCTCAATCACAGATTCGGAGGTGATGGCACGCAGTATTGTTTCGGTAAATTCGGGTATAACCACCGTGCCGTCCTTCATGACGTGGTAGTGGTTCATTGCCCCGCATTCCTCAATATATGTGTTTGTACAGTCAAGATAAAGCACCTGACTTGCCCCTTTTGAGTAGGCATATTCACCCGCTCTCAGAGAGGCGGCATAGTTCCCGCCTGTTTTCGCAGCGCCTGTTCCGCCGGGGGCTGCCCTGTGGAAGCGGTCACTGATAAGCAGCTTCACGGGCTCTGTTATCCCCTTGGGGTAGTAAGGGCCGCTGGGGGAAAGGATTACTGCGTATGTGAAGGTCTTACTGGGTTTAACGCCGAGCATGTCTTCCGTACCGAACATAAAGGGGCGGATGTACAGAGATGCGCCCTCCTGAACGGGGAACCATTTTCTGTCCACATCTATAAGCCTCTGGATTCCATCTATCTGGAGTTCCTCATCTATCTTGGGCATGCAGACAATCTCTGCGGAGATGTTCATTCTTCTGGCGTTTTTGTCTATGCGGAAGGAGTAAATCTCCCCGTCCGGGTGCATAAAGGCCTTTGCCCCTTCGAAAATTTCCTGAGAATAGTGAAGGGAGGTTGCGCCGGGGGCTATGCTGAAATTGCCGTAGGGCACAATTCTCGGATCTTTCCAGACTCCGTCAGCGTAATCGGCCAGAAACATATGGTCTGTGCGGAGCTGGCCGAAAGGCAGAGGCTTTTCGGGTTTAAAAACATCCTGACGTCTTTCCGATTGGGGTTTCAGTTTCAATTCGATCTTCATCCTAACACCTTCTATAAATTGCCGCAGTGTAAGCGGCAGAATCGGCCTGCTCCGTGTCTGTTTCACCTGAAAAGAGGGAAAGACTCCCCGCGGAGCGGTACAGTTTACATACAAAAACTGCGATACAGTTCAGTAATCCTAGACTTATTTAAGAATAACGGAACAAACCCGCTCTGTCAAGGGGATAAAACCGTGTACAAGCTACCCAATTTATCATAAAATGCCGGAATACGTATCTAAAATCACAGATGCTGAATGAGATTCTTCGGTTTTGCACGGCGCGGTTCCATGCGCCCGGCTGAAAAATAAAGAATCCGTTAACAGAATAAGGTAATAAAATGAAACTGGTAATCGACGGCAACTATATAGCATACAGGGCTTTTTACGCCACACGCCCCCTGACGAACAGCAAGGGATTCCCCACAGCGGTAATCCACGGTTTTTTTCAGTTCCTCATATCAATGAGGGAGAAGCTGAACCCCGAAGAGATCTACGTTGTGTTTGACTCCAAGGAGAAAACCAAGCGCCATGAAATGCATGAGGCATACAAGGCCACCCGTGAGTCCATGCCGGAGGATATGATCCCCCAGCTTGAAGCCCTCAAGGAAATGATACCCCTGATGGGAATACCTGTCCTGTGCATTGACGGTTATGAGGCGGACGACACCATAAACACCCTCGCCCTCACCCTTGAAGGCGAAGTTTACATAGCCACGAAAGACAAAGACCTCCACCAGCTTGTCAACGGTAAGGTGAAGATACTTGACCTCTCAGCAAACACCCCCATGGGAGCCGCCGAGGTGACGGAAAAGTTCGGCCTGCCGCCTGAAAAAATCCTCGATATGCTCGCTCTCAGCGGGGACGCATCGGACAATATTCCCGGTGTGGCCGGAGTCGGGGAGAAAACCGCCCAGAAACTTCTGGCGGAGTTCGGAACTCTGGAAGGGGTCTATGAAAACATAGACAAAGTTAAGGGCAAGCTGAAAGAAAAGCTTGAAACGGATAAGGAAAAAGCGTTTTTCAGCCGTGAGCTCGCCACACTGCAGTTCATAGATAATCTGGATTACTCCGCTCCGGAGAAGGATGAGCCCGCCCTTGAGGAAAAGCTCCGTGAGCTTGAAATGAGCTCGGTTCTCCGCAGACTTTTCGGTGACGGTTCCGCAAGACCGAACATGCCTCAGCCCCCTGCTCCCGAAACAAAGCCTGTCAGCAGTGATTTCACAGTGATCGCCAGCATAAACGGCGAGATATGGATTCAGAGCGGAAATCAGGAGCCGGAGCAGAAAAACCCCGAAGCAGTGCCGCAGGGTGCTGTGCTGTATGATCTCAAGCACATTTATAAGGAAACGGGACTCAAGCCTGAAAATCCGCAGGATATAATGCTGATAAGCTGGATGAATGAGCCTGATCAGGGCGGTCTGCGCCTTATGAAGGATGAGCAGGCGGAAGATTTCATAAGCAGAATCAGACAGTCCGCGGCGGATGAGACAGAAAATCTGGAAAAGAACGGCCTGAAAAAACTCTATGAGGAGATGGAGATAGAAACCTGCTATGTCCTCGCCGAGATGGAGAAAAAGGGTGTGAAGCTTGATCCCGAACGCATACGTGAAGTTGCCAAAATCCTTGAGACGGAGCTTATCCAGCTTCAGAACTCGCTTATCAGCGCAGTAGGGCATGACATAAATCTCAACTCCCCAAAACAGCTTTCCTCATTTCTGTATGATGAGCTTGGAATAAAAGCGGTGAAAAAAACAAAGACAGGCTTCTCCACATCCGAAGAAGCCCTGCGTGATCTCATGGTCTACAACCCTGAGCATCAGGAAGTGATACTTAACATACTGCGCCACAGGGAGCTGAGCAAGCTGCTCTCCACATACACATACACGCTGATAAACTTCATAGATCCGCGCACAAAGCGCATACACACCGAGTTCAAACAGACGGGAACCGCAACAGGCAGGCTCTCATCCACTGCGCCGAACATGCAGAACATACCCCAGAAGGGGGAGTTCGCAAAAGCTATCCGCTCCGCATTTGTGCCTGAGGAAGGCTATGTTTTCGTCTCCTTTGACTACTCGCAGATAGAACTCCGCATCCTCGCCCACCTCACGGGGGATGCAGCTCTTGTGGACGCATATTCCAGAGGGCTCGACATCCACACCCAGACAGCTTCAAAGGTGTTTGACGTGCCGGAGGACAAGGTGGACGGAAACATGCGCCGCATGGCAAAGGCCGTTAACTTCGGCATAATATACGGGCTCTCCGCCTACGGCCTCTCAAGGGACACAGGCGTAAACCCCAAGGACGCACAGATCTTCATAGACAAATACTTCGCCACATACAGCGGCGTGAAGAAGTTCATAGCTGAAACCATTGAGGAAGCGAAAAAAAACGGCTTTGCAAAAACAATTTTCGGCCGAAAAAGATTTATAGCGGACATAAAAAGCAGAAACAGGACCATAGCCATGAAGGGGGAGCGTGTGGCTGTAAACACCCAGATGCAGGGCTCCGCCGCGGACATAATCAAGGTGGCTATGCTCAACTGCGATAAATATATCAGGGAAAACGGACTGGATGCTCACCTTATACTCCAGCTTCATGATGAGCTTGTGTTCGAGGTGCGGGAAAGCATAGCAGAAAGCTTCGCGCCGGAAGTGAAGAGAATCATGGAGAGCGCCGCCTCTCTGCGTGTTCCGCTTTCAGTTAACGGTTCCATAGGCAAAAATCTTGGGGAGCTTAAATAGAATGGGAAGACTCGACACGGTTATCAAAGAGAACAGGGATCTCAAAGACGAACTTGAAAAACTCATCACCCTTGTGAGGGAGAATGAGGCCAAACACGGCGGATTCAGGATTGTGGAATATGCCTTTCTCCTGTCAAACTCTCTGGCGGAGATCACCGAAAAGCCGCTTTCGTATCTTGCGGAAATTTTTGACATTGACCGCGCTGTGCTGTTCCTCAACTCTGACGCTCTGGACTTTGAGCGCAAAACGGACAACCTGGCGGATAAAATATTCTTCCACCCGGAGAAGGTTTTCAAATACTTCTTTCTGGACAAACGCCCCTACTCCGGCAAAGACACGATGAATATCATAAGCGAGTTCAGGGTGGAGGAGGAGATAGGCTCATACCTCATAGCACCCATAACGGAAAACGGGCGGATAATAGCTGCCCTCGCCCTTTTCAGCAGAGAACCGGAAAGGTTTGACGACGCCGGGTCGATGGACTTTGTGAAGGAGCTTTCATTTGTTGTCATGGTTGCCCTGAAAAAGCTCCACAACACAGAAATCATCTACAGACAGGCAAGGACTGACTTCCTCACCGGAGCATATAATAAAATGGCCATGGCCGAGCTTATAAACGCACAGATAAACAGACACCAGAGATACGGCAAGGGCTTTTACTTCATCATGGCGGATATTGACAATTTCAAAGCCGTGAACGATAAGGAAGGGCATCTGGTGGGCGACAGCCTCCTTGTGGAACTGTGCAGGGGATTCAGGGAGAAACTCCGCGCCAGCGATATTCTGGGACGCTTCGGCGGGGATGAGTTTTTCATAATAATCCCCGAAGATGACAAAATTGATATAAAAGCGGTCTGCACGAAACTGACCGGTGTGGCCTCAGAGGTTTTTGAGAAAGCAGGCTATGCGGGAACCGCCGGAATAAGCGGCGGGGTAGTGGCGGTTCCGAAGGATTTCCCCGAAGGCGCTGAAAGTGTGGGCATAGTTAAACTTGCCGACTCAAGGCTTTATGAAAGCAAGAAGAGCGGCAAAAACAGATTTACGGGAATGGAATCATGATAATAAAAAGAAATGACGAAAAACTGAAAAGAATACTGGGCAGAGGCGAATCCTTTGATGAGCAGTACCTTGACACTGTTCTCGGCATTATAAACAGGATCAGGAAGGAAGGGGATGCGGCACTTTTAGAACTGACAAAAAAGTTTGACCGCTTCGAAGGCAGCAGCATAGAGATAACCCGCAAAGAGATGGAGAAGGCGTACAAAGCCCTCGACCCCAAGCTGAAAAAGGCTCTGGAAAAAGCGCGGGACAACATAGTCTCCTTCCACGAAAAGCAGCTTGAAAAAACATGGATATACGAAAAAAGCGAAGGAACCTTCCTCGGACAGAAGATCACCCCCCTTGAAAAAGTCGGCGTATATGTTCCCGGCGGAAAGGCGGTTTACCCGTCCAGTGTGCTGATGAACACACTGCCCGCAAAAGTTGCCGGAGTCGGTGAAATAATAATGACCACACCCGCAACAGGGGGTGAAGTTAACCCCGTTGTACTGGCTGCGGCGTATATCGCAGGGGTCGACAGAGGCTTCAAAGTCGGCGGGGCTCAGGCTGTTGCGGCTCTGGCTTACGGAACAGCAACCGTGCCGAAGGTGGATAAAATAGTCGGCCCCGGCAATATTTACGTGGCGCTGGCGAAAAAGCTTGTCTTCGGTCAGGTGGATATAGACATGATCGCGGGCCCCAGCGAGATACTTATCATAGCCGATAAGTCCGCCAAGGCGAAATACATCGCAGCAGACATGCTCTCTCAGGCGGAGCATGACGAACTGGCAAGCTCCGTTGCGGTGACGGATAATAAAAAACTGGCTGAAAAAATAGAAGAGGAGCTCAGAAAACAGCTTGAGGAACTCCCCAAAAAAGAGATAGCCAAGAAATCCATCGACTCATACGGCGCGGTAATCCTCGTGAAGGATATGGACGAGGCATGCGAGGTGGCGAACGAAATTGCCCCCGAACACCTTGAGCTTTACGTTGAAAACCCTATGGAGATGATGCTGAAAATAAAAAACGCCGGAGCAATCTTCCTCGGCGAAAACACGCCCGAACCAGTGGGCGACTATATAGCCGGGCCCAACCACGTCCTGCCCACAGGTGGGACAGCCCGCTTCTTCTCACCGCTGGGTGTTTATGATTTCATAAAACGCTCAAGCATACTCTACTACTCCAAAAAGCAGCTTGCTGAAGACATGGAGGACATTATCACCCTTGCGGAACACGAAGAGCTCATAGCGCACCGCAACTCCGCCGCTGTGAGGAAAAAGAAGAAGTAAGACAAGCTTACACGCATGAAGCCTGCCGTTTCGGCAGGTTTAATGGCAGGGGTAAATTATTTGATGCGGTAGCTTGTACGGCTGCTTTTTTTCAGAAACAGCCTAAGCACAGGGAAATAAACAGCGGGAACGGCGAGGGTGAAAACAGCGGTAACCAGTTCGGAAAACCCCGCAGAACTTACGGCAACGGCGGCAGACAGCATAAGCACCACGGGAGCTATATATACCAGCCCTACGGAGCGGTAAAACTCACTTCGGGATATTTCAACTGTCACCTCATCCCCCTTGTTCAGCTCGCGGGGACTGTTCAGGCGGACAAACAGGGAACCGCTTTCCGTCATGCCGCATGCACCCTTCTCTTTGCAGTCTCCGCAGGTTCCGCTTCTGGTTATCTCAATAAGCACACCGCTGCCTGAGTCCGCTTCGGCTACAATTCCCTTGTGTGATATGCTGCGTCCGCTCATCATTCATCCTCACCGGGAAGGGAGGTAAAGCGTTCACGCATATGTTTTTTCCATTTATGGTATGTGGGTCTGTTAAGGATGATATGCAGAAGGCAGATGTTGAAAAACAGGAAGAAGTACCTAATATCCCCTGACATTATATATATTATTATACCGAAAAAGGCCGAAAACTCACCGACGGCAAGGTTTATCAGCGTGGAAAAATACAGCCTTTTCAGGAGGCCGTCACCGGTCTCGGCTTTTTTTACTGCGTGTTTTTCGATCTCTCTTGCCAAAGGGAAGGAAATAACGGAAAGAGCTATGAAAACAAAACCGGTCTGCTTTACAGTTTCCGGTGAGATATACAGAAAAACATTCCACTGAAAATATTCCGCCAGCCCCGCAAAAAACAGGTAAATAAAAACTCCGGGGAACATCGCTTTGGTTATCATCATTGCTTTGTGAAAAAATTCACTCTCGTCTATTCTGCCCATCTGTACTCCGTGTCTATGACTTACGAGTTTAGTCCCCGCGGCATAAGCTGTCAAGGGAGTTGAATTATTACGCTTTTCTGTGCTAAATTCAGCGAGAGAAAGGAGGAGATCACCGCATATGGCAATAGGTATTTCAGGACTGCGGGGCAGACTGGTTCTTCTGGTTCTGTTCGCGGTGATTCCGGCTCTCGGCGTTCTGCTGTTTACGGCGTTCTCGGAGATCCGCTATGAAATGGACAGAGCGCTCAAGGATGCACACCGCTTCGCTAAATACGCTGCGGAGCATAACAACAGCGCAATGAACGGAACCAAGCATCTCCTTCTGGGGCTTTCGCGCATTCCTCAGATAAGGGACATGGACGCTCCTGCCTGTGAAAAGATATTTACCGACCTCATAGATATTTATCCATCATATGAGAACCTTCTCCTCGTTGACAGAAACGGCTCCATAATCTGCTCCGGCAGACCCCTGACCATAACACGCATCCCCACAAACACCGAATGGTTCACAAAATCTGTCGTGGACGGCTCGTTCTATTTCGGTTCATACAGGCTCGGCCTCGTTACCGGAGCTACGGAGTTCAGCCTTTCTTACCCTGTGGAGGCTGAGGGCTCGGTGAAGGGAGTGCTTTCCGCCACATTCAATCTTTCATGGTTCCGCTCCATTGCTGCGGGCTCCCAGCTTCCGGAGGGGACAACACTCACCGTTCTGGACAGTTCGGGAAAAATAATGGCAATGTACCCTGACGCCGGCGACTGGATAGGGCGCAGTGTCGGCCGTTCCAAGGCTGTGGAAATGATGCAGAGCAGCAATGACGGCATGTTCCGCGCTGTCGGGCTGGACGGGGAAAAACGCCTCTTCGGCTTCACCACCATGACCGGACAGGGAACAAACCTCCGCCTTATGGTGGGCATACCGGAAAAACTCGCCATGGAGCCCGTAAAAAAGGTATTCTTCTATATAGGTGTGTGGATTGTTTTCAGCACAATAGTCCTTATAACCGCTTGGGTGGCGGGCAGTCTTTTTGCCCTGAATAAAATAAACCGTCTGGCTAACGTAACCAAGGAGCTCAGCGCTGGTGATCTCACTGTCCGCACAGGAATAAGATACGGCAGAGGGGAACTCGGACAGCTCGCAAAGGCCTTTGACTCCATGGCCGAAGCCTTACAGGAAAGGGACAGGGAGCTTGCGGAGAGAACATCGGAGCTTGAACGCTCAAACGAGGAGCTTGAGCAGTTCGCCTACATAGCGAGCCACGATCTTCAGGAACCCTTAAGAATGATCTCAAGTTATACCCAGCTTCTGGCGAAAAGATATAAAGACAAACTGGATGAGGACGCAACCGAGTTTATTAACTACGCAGTGGACGGTGCAAACCGCATGCAGGTGCTTATAAACGACCTGCTCAGCTACTCCCGTGTGGGTACGAAAGGCGATGAGTTCAGCCATGTGGATTTAAACGGCGTGCTTGAAGCTGTGAAAGCTAACCTCAAAGGGGTCATAGAAGAATCCGGAGCCGTGATAAAATACAGCAAGCTCCCCACTGTCAGGGCGGATAAGTCCCAGATGACACAGCTTTTCCAGAACCTGATCGGAAACGCCATAAAATTCCGCAGAGAAGGGGTTAAGGCTGAAATTGAAATAAGTGCCAAAAAGGAAGGCAATCTCTTCAGGTTTGTGGTAAAAGATAACGGTATAGGAATAGATAAAAAATATCTGGACAGAATCTTTGTAATATTCCAGAGGCTTCATACTAAGGAAGAATTTCCCGGAACAGGAATAGGCCTTGCGATATGCAAAAAAATAGTGGAGCGCCACGGCGGTGAAATATCTGTGGAATCTGCCGAGGGCAAAGGCTCCGACTTCATCTTCACCCTTCAGGGTAAGGGGCGTGAGTAATGGGCAGAGAAAAGAATGTTCCGTTTGAAGTGCTCCTTGTCGAAGACAATGCGGGCGACGCGCGCCTTCTGAAAGAGGCTTTCAGGGAGATAGAAACCCCCTGCAACATAAATGTGGTTAAAGACGGGGTGGATGCCCTGCGTTTTCTCTACAGGCAGGACGAATTTTTCAGCTCGCCCCGGCCTGACCTTATCCTCCTTGATCTGAACCTGCCCCGCAAAGACGGCAGGGAGGTTCTGGCGGAAGTGAAGCAGAACGAAAGTGTGAAACGTATTCCGGTTATAGTGCTTTCTACCTCCTCATCCGATACGGATGTACAGACAGCATACGGACTGCATGCCAACTCGTATATAAAAAAACCGGTCGATCTGGACGAGTTTGAGAATGTTGTCAAAACAATAGAACAGTTCTGGCTGAGGCTCGCGTTCCTGCCGGAAGGGTGATTTATGAACAAAGAGATGCATTTGAATGTTCTGATAGTGGAGGATAATCCGGGCGATGCCCGCCTTATTGAGATAATGCTTCACGACAGTGCCCAGTTTGATTTCCGCTGTAAAAAGGCGGACAGGCTTTCTGCTGCCCTTGATGCCATGAACGCTGTTCATTTTGATGTGATTCTCCTTGATCTTGCCCTGCCGGACAGTTTCGGGCTGGAAAGCTTTCTAAAAGCCCGCGAAGCCACACCTAAAACCCCGATTGTGGTTCTCACCGGAAACGATGATGAAACCATTGCCCTTTCTGCCGTCCGTGAGGGCGCGCAGGACTACATAGTCAAGGGACAGTTTGACGAAAAGCAGCTTGTTCGGGCTATAAATTATGCCATTGAGCGCCAGAAAACAGTTCTGCACCTCCATAAAATGTCTTTCAAGGATGAGCTCACCGGACTGAACAACAGACGCGGCTTCATGATTAAAGCTGACGAACTGCTTAAAATAAGCAGACGCGGAACAGGCGTATTCACCATATATTTCATAGACCTTGACGGTATGAAGCACATAAACGACAGCCTCGGACACTCCGAGGGCGATAAGGCTCTGATGGATATGGCAGATATTATGCGCAAATCTTTCAGGGAATCAGACGTTACAGCGCGCCTCGGCGGGGACGAATTCGCGGCGGCGGTGGTTCTGGAAGCAACCGAGGATGCCCCGGTGGTAAAAGAACGGCTCCAGGAGCGGATGAGCAGACTCAACGCCTCCGAGATACGCTCTTATATCCTTGCAGCCAGCATAGGCTGGGCTTTCTGCGATGACAGATGCTCAGGGCTGGAAGCGCTGCTGAACATGGCGGACGAAGTTATGTACGCTGAGAAAAAGAAAAGGAAAAGCGCCGGAGTCTGAAAAAAAGAAACCCCGCCTTTTTCAAGCGGGGCTAATGTGTTATCTTGATATTGCGGCGGCCATCACCACGTAACCTGGTATGTCCACCTCATTTTCCTCTGTGTCTTCTATGTATTCAATGTCAAAAAGATCATCCAGATTAAGAAACTCATCCTTTTCACGGCTGAGACCTATTTCGTAACCTTCGTGAACATTTTCCACAAACCAGTCGAAGGAGAGCGTGTCATCAAAAAGGAAGTCAAGCTTTTCGGCGATGAGCTTCACCCCGCCGTTTTCCACTACATAAGGGTTCTCAGTAATGCCTACTATGCGCATAGATTCGCTGCGTTCTTCTATATGCACGGCGAGCTTGCCGATTACTGCTTCAACCTTTAACTTTTCCTGCTCCTGCAGGGCAATTTCCAAGCGTTTCATAATCGCACCCTCCAGTATTATTATACCATACCTATCGGCTTCGTCAGCAGCGTTCAGGAGAAATATTTATTCATCCTCTGAAAATCTGCATTCATAAGGTCTGGTGAAATCAGGCTTTATGATATTTTTGATGTTTTTGTCCCATGCACCAAAAATCCAAAATCCTAATCTTTGTGTTTTCAGGTTCTGATATGTGCTGTTTAAAAGATGTGGCGGAGATAGATAAAATTCAAGTGAAATCAGAAAAGTTTTATTATTAGCAAACTAAGGAGGGGAACGATATTTCTGTCCGGTTCCCCTGTTCTCTGCTGTAGTCTGGAGATTGGTTCAAGCTTCGGGGTTCATTATGACGCTGCTTTCAATGATAACCCCAAGTATTGAGATGCTTATCAATAAATCCCCCTCAGTTTCCCTTTAATAAAAGGGGAAACTGTTGTTAAAACTAAATCCCCCGTATGGGAGTTTACCGCGAGCGTGTACATTAAGCCTTGAACTCCCAAGGATGGGAGTTCGCCGTGCGGAGCGAAGGGCGGTTCAACCGCCCGCGAGCGTGTGTCCAAAATTTCCAAGGATGGCAAATTTTGGATGTAAAGACACGATGTTCGGTTTGATGTTATCAGGTCAGAAATTTACCACAGCCGTTCTGCCGCCCTGATATTTTGCAGTGACTATTTTGCCGGAATCAGCATTTTTAACTTTTATTATATTGCCGGAAAAGGCGTTTTCCTGAAGTATTCCTCTGGCTTCCAGATGGATGCCGCTCCCCTTGTACACAAGTCTGACTGCTGCGCCTTCGGGCAGATCGGGCTGTTCGGAGACAAATTCGCCTGTGAGGGGAACACCTGCGCCTATATTGCGTGTGGCGATCAGCCCTTCAACACTTGCCACCGGTTCGCCTCTCAGTCTTGAAAGCTCCACCTTCTCCGTTTTCACATAGTTTGCCACGTTGTCCCCTTTCCTGATTCTGTCTGTGGTGACAAATACTTCCATGTAACCCTTCACATACACAGTGAAGCCGATTTCTTTGAATCCGTTGTTCAGCCTGCCGTACATTCCGCCTATTCTGGGGTTTGAGATGTCTACGCTGAATTTCCCGTTCTCAGCAGTGTAAATATCACTCTGTATGCGGATTTTATCTATCTGAAGATCCGCATGGGGATATATCTGCGAGAGTTTTTCGTATATCTTCGCCTCAATCTCCGGCTGCTCTATCTTTTTCCCTTTACGGTTAAAGTAGGCCTCGCCGGGAGCGGCTTTGATGTTGTATTTGTTTATGATATGAGTGGCAAGCTGTGTGCTGAGCTTCCTTGTTTCACCGTAGTCAAGGCCGCAGAAAACCTGATCCTTTATCCCTATGTTCGGAAACACATCCTCAACAGTTACACATTCCTTCTCTATGGTGATAACATTCGCCGCATGAGCGGAAAAAGATGCCGCCGCCATAAATACTGCTAAGAGGGTGAGAGTCACAATTTTCCTGATTTTCATATCATACTCCGCTTACTAACGTTTAAGGTTGTTGACTACCTGGAGCATATCATCTCCGGTCTGAACCGCTTTTGAGTTTATTTCATATGCCCTCTGTCCGGTGATCATCGCCACCATCTCTTCCACAAGGCTCACGTTGCTCATTTCCAGAATGTTCTGAGCGAGAACGCCGAAACCGTCCTCACCGGGCACGCCCACCTGCGGATCACCGCTGGAGCCTGTTACCAGGTAAAGGTTTTTTCCCATCGCATGGAGTCCGGAGGGGTTTATGAAGCGGGCAAGCTCAATGGCTCCTATCTCAGTCGGCTCTTCATCCCCCGGAAGAACAACGCTCACTGTACCGTCTTCCGCAAATGATATTTCTGTGGAATCCTCAGGTACAACAATCGCAGGTTCCAGAAGATAGCCGTTGGGGGTGGTGATGTTGCCGTTCCCGTCTATCTGGAAGGCTCCGGAACGGGTGTAGGCTATGTTTCCGTCGGGCAGGGCTATCTGAAAATACCCGTCCCCTTCTATAGCCACATCCATGTTGTTCCCGGTGTACTGGAACGAACCCTGTGAGTGTATTTTCTGTATGGCGGTAACTTTTGTACCAAGACCTATTTCTATACCCGTGGGGTGTTCAAGCCCTGCTGCTGTTATTGCTCCGGCGCGCCTGACCTCCTGATACATAAGGTCGTCAAACAGCACTCTGGATTTCTTGAAACCCACGTTGTTAACGTTTGAAAGGTTGTTGGCGATTGTGTCCACATTTGTCTGCTGAGCAGTCATGCCTGTGGCGGCTGTCCAGAGAGTCCGCATCATGTTATATGCTCCTTACACCGATTTGCCGACGGTGTTGATTGCTGTTCCGTTTATTGAATCTATGCTCTGTATTACTTTCTGGTAGGTCTCAAAACCGCGCATGGCATCGATCATCCGTACCATCTCCATCACGGCGTTGACATTACTCCCTTCTATGTACCCTGCTGTAACTCCGGGGTTTTCCGCCTGTGTGGGTATGGCGTCCACAGCGGCGTAAAGGTTATGACCTACTTTCTGGAGGTTGTCAGTACTCTCGAAATAGGCTATGCCAAGCTGATCCATAGCCGCGCCGTCCACAAGGATTGTGCCTGTTTCGCTCACAGTATAGTTCTGAGGCAGCACTATGGGCTGAGGGTTGTCATCATCTATATTGGAGAGCACGGGGTAGCCCTCCGCTGTTACGAGCTCATTGTTTTCGTTCACGGTGAAGGAACCGTCGCGGGTGTAGCGTATGCCGTACGGAGTGTCCACAGTGAAAAAGGTGTTCGGGTTTGTCAGGGCGAAGTCAAGCTTGTTGCCTGTTTCCCGCAGGTAGCCGATGGAGAAATCTGTCTTGTTCTCAGACATCTTCACAGTGGAGTTCATAGCCTTGTTGTAGTCTGTTGTGCGTATGAAGTTCTGGGGAAACTCTTTTTCCGTGGGGAAGTATTCCGTGAATACAGGCACGTCCTTTTTATAGCCCGTGGTATTTACATTGGCTAAGTTGTTGGCGATGTTCTCCACCCGCCTGCTCTGCATCATAAGGCCGCTGGTGGCGACATAAAGTCCGTTCAGCATGTGCTATTCCCCCTCTGAGGATGTATCGTTATCAAGACTTTTGAGGTATTCATCAAATTCCTTCTGCCACTGGGCTTCTTTTTTTGCGGTGTCTCTTTTTTCTTCAAGTCCGCGTATTTCCTGCTGCTCTGCATCCGCTTCTTTCTGCGCTTTTTTTGCTTCGGCGCGCTCCTCCATGCGTTTTTCAAACTTTTCCATCTTGGTTACGGGAATGCCGTAGGCTCTTGGAAGAGCAACTGCGAACATCTGTCCCATCGCCTTCATGGAAAGGGTGCTGGAGGGGATGGCGTTTTTTGTCGGGTAATACCAGAAGTTTATATCTGCTTTGCTTTCAAGGGTGATCACGCTGGAGAAAACAGGTATATCACTTTTTGTCATTATGCTCAGCACAACTGTGCTGGAGTTTTTGTCATAGCTTCTCTGTACACCTTCGTTAATGCGGGAAACGATTATGTAGTCCGCCTGCTGAATCTTGTCAGTGACTCTGCCCAGTTTGGAAAGCTGAAAATAGTTCCGCATCATCCTTCCGGTTTCTTCATCGTAATATGTCTTTCCTTCCCTTGTGATTCTGGCGGGGAGGATGTAGTATGTCTTTCCTATGGGCAGAGTTTCATAGGCCTGCGCGTAGAATGTCGTGACCTTTTCCTTTGTTTTGTCAAAAATAAGGGAGGATATGTTCGAATTTGCCTCAAGGCTTAAAAGAACAAACAGAACGCCTGAATCCAGACGGGTTGTGAGTTCTATGACCTCTGTCAGCGTATCGTCTATGCTTGAGGCCAGCTTGCCGGGGTTTGTCAGTTTTGACGAACATCCGGTAAATAAGGCGAGTGCAAGCAGCAGGGGAAATATTTTCTTCATCCTGTCCTCCGTTACTGAGTTATAATCAAGAAACATGCCAATATCCTGTTAATGAGGTGATTTATGCTCGAATTCACTATAGACCGCAAGAAATGCCGCAGGTGTTCACTCTGCATGGAGGACTGTCCTGTGGGGGTTATAGAGAAGGACGGTGAAGGTTTTCCCCTCATCGCGGAGGAGAAAGAGGAGGTCTGTATCCGGTGTCAGCACTGTCTGGCTATCTGTCCTGATGCTGCTCTTTCGATCCTCGGCAAAAAACCGGAGGACAGCATGCCCGCTTCTGATATGCCAACAGCAAGGCAGACAGAGGCACTTATCCGCAACAGACGCTCCGTAAGGCATTTCAAAAAGAATGATGTGGAGTTTGAGACGATCCGCTCGCTGCTCTGTGTTACGGCGAACTGCCCCACAGGAGAGAACAGGCGGGAGCTCACTTTCACCATAATAGACAACCGCGCTGATATGGAAAAATTTGTCGATAAGGCATACGCTCTTCTTGAGAAGAGGGTCGAGGAAGGCACTCTGCCGGATGAATTCAGGTTTTATGCAACTCTTCTCCGGAGGTACAAAAGCGGGAGGGATATTATTTTCCGCGGTGCACCGCACCTTATAGTGGCTTCCGCGCCCAAAGGGGAGGGAACCCCCGCAGCAGACTGCTACATCGCACTCAGCTATTTTGAACTTTATGCCTACAGCCTCAAGGTGGGCACTGTCTGGCTGGGGTTTCTTGCATTTATGTTTGAGTTTATGCCGGAGATAAAGGATGTTCTTGGGATTCCGTCCGGGCACGAAGCGCCCTACGCACTTCTTTTCGGCAAGGCGAAGTACAAATATCCCAGAGGCGTTCAGAGGGACGATTTCAGGATAAATAGACCGGAATTCTGAGGCAGGAATGGCTGTCTCTGTCTTTTATTTATACGGAACATTCTCCTCATAGTGCCTGAGAAATTCATTGATAAGATGCTTGTCCACATCGGAAATTTTGGTGAACTGGAACGCAACGAAGCGCTTCTTTGCGCTGAGTTCGTCCTTGTTCGCCTCAATACGCCAGACGACAGCGTGAGCATGGACAACATCCTTCACGCCGTGATTGGGGAACTGTATTTTCGCTTCGTAATCGTCATATATTTCAAATGATATGCCAGTGTTGGAGAGAAACCCGCCTATACTGACATCGACAAGCTCCACAAGGGTATATTCCCCGTCCTTCTTCAAATAAAGCTTGAGAGGCACACCACTGTACCGTTTGTGTCTGCGGCGTTCCTGTTTCTTTTTGTACATGGTTAATCCCCGGATAAAAATTGTGTAATAATAAATATGACATCTAAAGGATAAACTTTCCAGAACAATCGTGCGTGGGATGGAAAATTATTAGAAAGGCAGGGAATACAAAGATTCACTGCTGATTATAAGCCAACAGTGAGCCATTTATAAAATAAGTTAAGCACAGTTAACGCCGATTGCGTTGGTTGGGCAGACTTCTTCACATGCTTCGCAGCAAATGCACAATATAACATTAGGTGCGCTATTCACTTTGCCATAAGACCGCCTTTACTCTTTAATAAAAGTATTATCGTTACTGTTAAAGAAAAGTTGTTTAGCAGTAGTTTGTGAATCTTTTCTTTTCATGGTTACTATGTATTTCCCGAAATCGAAAGAAACATCTCCGAATGAGAGTATGAGATTGTCAGGAAGCTCACCTGTTGATTTAGCGATAAAGTTGGCCCCTGCTTTTTCAAAAATTCTGTTTCCATCTTTGAACACGCTAATATTCATGTCCGGCATAGCACTGTAAGACAGTCCGTCATAGAATATGAAAAACCCTTTGCCGGTTTTTATCGGGTGATTTGCTGCTTTGCTGTTGTGCTTTTCAAAATGTATTGTGAGATTATCCTCGATAAAGGTAAGTATATCGTTTGTGCTGTCGTAAGTGGCCCGACCGCCGGGCATAAGCTGAACGTCAGGGCAATCGCCGGATTTACATTCTGACTTTTTCGCAGCATCAACAGAGGGAGCTTCTGCGGAATAAACAGACGGAGCCATGCCCAGCACAGCAAACATCCCTGCCGCTGCTGTGAACCTTAAAAGAGTTCGTCTTGTGGACTTTACATCCTGTTTCATATTGCGGCTCCTTTAGACAATTTGGAATGGTTCAAAGATGACATGCTAATTGCATTTGTGCAACATTCTTATGATATGCAAAGTCAGGAAGGTTTTCAGCACAATCAAAACCCTGCGGGGAAAACTCGCACTGGGCTTTGATATTATGGCGGTACAGGGGATTGAATTTAAGTCAAATTTAGTTAAACAAGAAATCAATAATATTTATTTGTTTTCAAAAACATTGACTTATAACCATATAGGTTATAGTTTATTAAATGATCAAGTCTTTCGGCGATAAAGAAACTGAGAATGTATTTTATGACGGAAAAAGCAAGAAGCTACCGTCAGATATTTTGTCCAGAGCAGCAAAGATACTGGACAGGATAAACGCCGCTGACACGACAGATTTTCTCCGGCTGCCGCCAAGCCACCGATTGCATAAGCTTTCCGGCAGTTTAGAGGGATTCTGGAGTATCAGCATCAATATGCAATGGCGCATAATTTTCAGATTTGACGAGAGTGATGCCTTTGATGTTGAAATAGTCGATTACCACTGAAAGGAGGATATTATGGCTATCCAGAGAGATATGTATAGAAAGGCGGAGCGCCAGCCCGAACATCCGGGAGAGTATCTTTCTGAAATTATTGAAGAAATGCACGGGCTCACGCAGAGCAGCCTGGCAGCTTCTCTTGGTGTGTCTTTCAGAACCATTAATCAGATATGCAATAAACGCAGAGGCATAAGCCCTGAAATAGCTCTGAAACTGAGTAAATTTTTTGGCACTACACCTCAAAGCTGGCTGAATATGCAGCAGGCTTATGATTTATGGAAGGCTGAGCAGACAACTGACCTGAGCCGTGTTCAGACCTTATCCGCCTGATAACCCTTTCCTGCTCCGGAAAGGGCTGAAAAGCACTTAGGTCTGTATTAAGAAATCCTTGTAATTCTGTCTGTTAATCAACCGGAAACTGCTGTCAGGATATGCTTTGGAAAATGTAAGCGGCAGTCTTGCCTTTGCTGTTTCGCTGTATTTGAACTCATAAGCATATAAAGCGCCGTCGATCTCTTCGATGTAGTCAATCTCCTGATGCTGCGTTGTTCTCCAGAAATATGTTTTTGCAGAAATGCCGTTATAAGCGTTTCTTTTCATGCGCTCGCATATCAGAAAGTTTTCCCACAATGCCCCTTTGTCGGCTCTGGATTCAATAGGTGTAAAGTTGTTTATGACGGCGTTTCTTATCCCGTTATCATAGAAATATATCTTTTTGCCTTTCTTGATTTCATTTCTGACATTACGGCTGAAAGCAGGAAGCTGAAAAATAACAAAAGCCTGCTCCAGCAATGTGATATATTTTTCCACTGTTGCGTTGTTCGCCCCCACAAGCTGAGAAATTTCATTAAAAGAAACCTCACTGCCAACCTGCAGGGCAAGAGCTTTGACAATCTTTTCCAGTAAAGCCGGCTTTGCGATGCTCTCCAGTTTAAGCAAATCTTTATACAGATAGCTGTCGGCAAGCAGTTTAAGAAGCTCCCTCTCTTCGCCGATGCTTGTCACTATCTCAGGGTAATAGCCGTATAGGAGCCTGTGTTCCAGAAGCCTCGATTCATCCAACAGGCCGTGATGTTCAGCCATTTCGCCAAAGGACAGAGGATACAGCAGAAATTCATATTTTCTGCCTGTAAGCGGTTCGCTGATATTGCTCAATAACTCAAAAGATGATGAATCGGTGGCAATGACTTTGATTTCCGGAAAGTTATCTACGATGATCTTGATGATGACCCCTATTTCCTTCACCCTTTGGGCCTCGTCAATGAAAACAGTGTCGTTTTTTCCTATAATAGCCCTCAGTTGTGTGGATGAATAAGAGCTGAAAAGTTCTCTCACATCAGAATCATCACCATTAAGATAAAGGACATTATCAGATATTTCAGGCAGTATATATTTTATCAGAGTGGTTTTGCCTGTCTGCCTTGCACCATAAACTATCAGTGCCTTTTTGCCGTTCAGCCTTTTGCGTATTGCTTCCGTGAGCTTCCTTTTTATCATGCCATCACCTTTTATAATATAATAGCATCAAAACAGAAAAATATTATAATATTTTTGCAATATAATATAAAAATATTATGTTTATGCCTTGGGAATTAACCATGACGCACATCGCTTGGTATTTTGCATAGTTGATTAAATGCTCTAACATATTGTACTGTAAGGCTTATATGGATTTGAAAACGTCGGCTTAGAAGCAGGCATAACAAAAACAACATGAACCTGCCAAATAAAAAAGGCTTCCTCGATCTCTCGAAGAAGCCTTCAGAACCCATATTAATGGCGGTACAGGGAATTGAACCCCGGACACTGCGGATATGAGCCGCATGCTCTAACCATCTGAGCTATACCGCCTTATATCGGGACTGATTTATTAAACTATTTTCACGTCCTAGTCAACGTAATTTTATCTTTGTCCGTAAATTTTTAAAGGAAATTTTCCGAAAGCGATGCGTTGAGAATCCCCGAAAGTCTCTCCTCAAGCTTATACATTCTTTCAGACACTGTTTTTGCCATTATCCACACAAACTTACCGAAGATCGCAGGGTGCGCTTTCTTCATCACATCGAGCCTTTCCCCGGTTATGGAGAGGATGGCAACCGCAGTCAGCGCCTTTGCGTTTGCGGAGCGCGGGTAACCGGTCAGGATAGCCATCTCCCCGAAAAAGTCACCTGCTTTGAGATTGTTGAGGAAAAGGGACGTCTGCTCATTTACATCCTTGGAGATCCCCACTTCCCCATCGGCAATGATTGAGAATTTATCGCCCTTGTCACCTTCTCTGAGAATAAGCTCTCCGGCAATGTATGATTCTTTGGTGAAATAACTCAGAAAGTCTTCCATTTCCGCAGCGGAAAAATCGGCGAATCTGGGATTTTTGTTAAGTATCGCAGCACTTGTTTTCAACTTAGCACCTTCAGTTATATTTTATGCCGAGGCTGTCCGCTATTTCGGTAAGAGCGGACTTTGCCCCGGTCTGTATGAACACATCAGGCTTGCAGACTTTAAGGGACGATTCATCAGGGTTTATGGTGATTATTCTGCACCCGGAGGTCTGCAAACGCAAGGCAAGATAGTCGTTCGTGGGCACACTGCCGCTGGAACCTATTAGCATTGCCACGTCAGGAACGCCGGAGCGTTCGAGAAAGTCCCTGAAATTATTATACTGATAAGCGTGCTCCACATAGTCAAAATCGCCGAACATAAGCACATTAGGCCGCAGAAGACCGCCGCACTTGGGGCACAAGGGCAGTTTTGAGGCGGTCATGCTCTCACTGTTAAGCTCGCAGAGCGGTACATCGTCATTTTCTTCGTATGTATAGCTGCACCCAAGCCCCGCCATACACTGCAAACGCCATATGCTGCCGTGAATTTCATAAACATGGTCAGCGGATGTGCCTGAGATCATGTGGTAGCCGTCTGTATTGGTGGTGTGGATGAAAGAGTTTCGGAAGTGTTTTTCGATGAGAGCGTTTATGACTGCGTAACCTTCGTGCGGCCTGTTTTCACGGGCGTTCCGCCTGCGCCATTCGTAAAATGCCCATGCGTGGGCGGGGCGGAGTTTGAAGCTTCTGGGGTTTGCGAGATCCACCGCCTCAAGGTTGAGGTTCTTATAAGCGGGAAAGTTCCGCCAGTAGCCTTCTTTGTCCCTGAATGTGGGTATGCCCGATTCGGCGCTCATCCCTGCACTGGTGAGAAAAAGGCAGGTTTTTGCACCGCGTATGATCTCCGCTGCTTTGTTCATGGAAGCACCGCCGTTTTTTGGTAATTTTACCAAAAAAATCCCGCTATTTCCAGTGAGCTCCTTCCGCTTCGAGAAGTTTTACTTTTTTATGTACTCCGCTGGAATAGTTTCCGAGAGAATCCGAACGCACAACCCTGTGACAGGGAACGATAAGCGGATAGGGGTTTGTCCCCATTGCCGTGCCCACTGCGCGCGCGGCGTTTTTGCTCCCGCTTATTTCGGCGAGTCTGCCGTAGGTGATCACCTCTCCCTTGGGAAGGAGGAAGAGATTTTTATAAACATTTTTATGGAAATCGCTTCTCCCTTCAAAGACAAGCTCATCAAATTTCAGCGGGCATTCGCCGTCGGGGTATGATTCCAGATAGGCGCATATTGCCTCGTGCTCTTTTTTAACGGGCGCAGTGTCAAATTCCTCCGGACGGATGAGGCAGACCTCTGTGAGCCTGCCCGCATCGTCAAACACGGGAAAAACATCGCCTATGTGCCTGTTGGTAAGGTGAGCCATATACATATTACGACCTCACGAGGAAGTTTTTATCCCAGTCCTTCATAACAGGGTCATAGCCCTTGGAGCGGAGCATGGAGCAGAATTCATCCACAGTCCTGTCGTCCTCAACCTTGAACTGCTTGCCTTCGTGCTCCTTGTTATAGCCGCCGGGTTCGGTCTTGGAACCTGCGCTCATCTGCGTTACCCCCAGCGGGAGAAGGTGCTCCCTCATCTCGGCGGGTTCACGGGTGGAGATTACAAGGCCTGCGTCATGGAGGAAAAGACGCAGTGCGAGCATGGACTGAACAAGGTTTTTGTCTTTTATTATTTCATAAGGCGTAAAGTTGCCCGCTGCAAAACGTATTCGGGGGAAGGAGACCGTTACGTGGGTCTTCCAGTACTGCTTCATAAGATAACGGGCGTGGATTCCGACGAAAAATTCCTCGGTGCGGAAATCCTCAAGCCCCATAAGCGCACCTATTCCCACTGTGCGGTAGCCTGCGTCCGCTCCTCTGTCCGGCGTTTCAAGGCGCCAGTCAAAATCACGTTTTTTCCCCGCGGGGTGTACTCTGGCGTAGGTTTCCCTGTTGTAGGTTTCCTGATATATTGTCAGACCGTCCGCACCGGAACTGCGCAGAGCGGCGTATTCCTCTGTGCTCATAGGGAAAACTTCTATTGAAAGAGAGCTGAACATATCCCTCAGCATGTCGCAGGTTCTGGCGAGATCCGAAACGCTGACCACCTTCGGCGATTCCCCGGTGACAAGGAGAAGATGCTGAATCCCCATATCGGCGATGGTTTTAGCATCGGCGAGTATCTCCTCATCAGTCAGCGTCACTCTGGGGATTTCGTTGTGCTTGTTGAATCCGCAGTAAACACATGAGTTTGTGCACTCGTTGGATGTGTAGATAGGGGCGTATATCTTGATTGTTTTGCCGAACCTCTGCAAAGTTATGCGGCTTGCCTCCCGTGCCATGGGCTCAAGGAAAGCCTCCGCTGCGGGTGAGAGCAAAACGGCAAAATCGGTCTCTGTCAGGGTGTCTTTATTCATTACCGCGGCAACATCCGCTGCCGTCCTTGAGTGGATGAAGTTCTTGACCTCATTCCAGTCGTATTCCTTATGTATCTGTGTGAATGTCATCTTAATCTCTTAAAAATCCGGTGAGCGGGCTTGATGCCTCAGCTTTTTCCTTTCTGGAGGGCATTCCTGCATCACGGGCAAGTACAGCCGCATCCACAGCCAGTTTAAACGCCTCTGCCATTTTTACGGGATCTCCCGCCGTTGCGATGGCAGTGTTGACGAGAACCGCATCCGCCCCCATCTCTATTGCCAGCGCCGCGTGGCTCGGTGCGCCTATCCCCGCATCCACCACAACGGGGACATTCGCCTGCTCTATTATTATTCTAAGGTTATCTTCCGTTCTTATTCCCTTGTTGCTGCCTATGGGCGCACCGAGGGGCATAACCGTGACAGTGCCTATCTCCTCAAGCCGCTTGCAGAGAACAGGGTCTGCGTTGATATAGGGCAGAACCTTGAACCCCTCCTTCACAAGGATTTCCGCCGCTTTGAATGTCTCGATCGGATCAGGGAGGAGATAGTACGGATCAGGTGTGACCTCAAGCTTTACCCAAGGCTCACACCCTGCGGCGCGGGCAATTCTTGCCAGCCTGACAGCCTCTTCCGCGTCTCTTGCGCCGGATGTGTTCGGGAGCAGGAGGTATTTTGAAGTATCTATATGGTTGAGTATGTCGTCCTGCGGGTTGTTTATGTCCACCCTGCGCAGGGCAACGGTCACGATCTCAGCACCGCTTGCCTCAGCCGCGGCAGCCATCACACCGCTTCCGGCGAATTTCCCTGTGCCCACCATGAGTCTGCTTCTGAAGGTTCTTCCGTCTATAATAAGATTTTTTGAGAACATGCTCTTTACCGCCTGAATAACTGAATGTATTTCAATAGTAATAGCCGCTGATTAAATGTCAACAATATATTGATAGATAAATATTGTCTCTGATAAGCCGATACCCGCCCCTGAATACCCTTGCCAAAAATTAAAATAGGCGTAAACTTAGTTGCGTCAATTTTGTCAGATACAATGAGACAATATAAACCTGCGAGGATTTCCAGATGGATTTTTGCAATCTTAAAAGCCAGTATTCATTAGTAAAAGAAGACATCGACCGCCGTGTCATAGCCGTTTTTGAACACGGAAGATACATTTTCGGCCCCGAAATAACGGAGCTTGAGAGAAAATGCGCCGAATTCTGCGGTGTTAAACACGCCCTCGCCGTTTCCTCCGGCACTGATGCCCTGCTTATGGGGCTGATGGCTTATGACGTTAAGCCCGGAGATTATGTAATCACCACCCCTTTCACCTTTATCGCCACAGCGGAGATGATAGCTCTCCTCGGCGCTGTGCCTCTCTTCGCCGATATTGAGGAAACCACGTACAATATCGACCCCGCAAAGCTTGCGGAAATGCTGAAAAACCCTCCTGTGGACAAAGCGAAGATCAAGGGCGTTATAGCAGTCGACCTTTACGGACAGATGCCCGATTACGCAGCAATAGAAAAGGTTATCGCTGAGAGCGGTCTTGATCTCTTCCTCATGGAGGATGCGGCACAGAGCTTCGGCGCTGTGCAGAGAGGCAGACGTGCATGCTCCTTCGGGGACATAGCCGCCACATCCTTCTTCCCCTCCAAGCCACTTGGCTGCTACGGTGACGGCGGAATGGTTTTCACCGGCTGCGACACTCTGGCAGAAAAAATGGGCTGGATCAGAAACCACGGTCAGAACGAGAGATACCGCCACAAAATAGTCGGCATAAACGGCAGGCTGGACAGTGTTCAGGCAGCAGTGCTCCTCGGCAAGTTTGATCTTTTCGTAAATAAAGAGATAGACGGACGCGACAGAATCGCCGCTATGTACACCGAAAAGCTCTCACAGATTGACGGTGTGAAAACTCCTGTTGTTACAGACTTTAACCGCTCAGTGTGGGCGCAGTACTCCATTATGGTGGAGGACAGGGACGGCCTCGCCGCTCACCTCAGCGCAAAAGGCATCCCCACTGCGGTTCATTACCCCATCCCCCTGCATATGCAGGAGGTTTTCGCTGACCTCGGCGTGAAGAAAGGTACGCTCCCCGTCTCAGAAAAAGTGGCCGCGCATATAATGAGCCTTCCCATGTGCGCATACAAAACACAGGAAGAGATCAATATAGTCGCAGGTGCTGTTGCAGAGTTCTTTAAGTAAACAGTACAGCCTAAAGAAATAAGTTTTTGAAGTAATTCGGGGAAACTTTGTTCCAAAAAAGTTTCCCCGCTCTTTTTAAAAGCACGGAAATTTGATTTTTATTGACTGTGATCCTTTTTCAGGCTTTACTTTCCGGATGGAAAAAAACCGCGCATTCACAGAGCATTTCAGCAGAATTTTAGGCACTGATTCCGAGGCGTTTTTCGCTTCTCTTGAACCTATGCCCTCAAAACATATACGCATGAACACCAAGCGGGGCATAAACTACCTGCCCGAAATAGCGGAGCACGGCATAATCCTTGAGAATGACAGGCGTTTCCCCGCGGTTTACAAGGTGCTTGAAGGGGCGGAAAAGCTTACCTCCACCGTATCTTTCCAGACCGGGGGCTTTTATATCCAGAACCCTTCGTCAGTTTTTCCGCCGGATGTACTGTGCAGGTTTCTGCCTGAAAATCCGGCTGTTATGGATGTTTCCGCCGCACCGGGGGGCAAAACCGTTGCATTGTGTGATATGCTTAAAAACAGCGGTGTCGTGGTCGCCAACGAGCCCTCGGCGAAAAGGCTGAGGTCGCTGGAATTTAACCTTGAAAAATACGGCTGCTGGAGCGCAAAGACCGTCTCATTTGACGGGCGCGTGCTGGACAGGCACATGGAGGAGGCCTTTGACGGCATACTTCTGGACGCTCCGTGCAGCAACGAAAATAAAATATTCCGTAACGAAACAGTAAACGCCTCATGGGAGCCAGCCCTTGTGGAACGCATGGCCAAGCTCCAGCGGGAGATTCTGGAATCCGCTTTTAAATGCCTCAAGAAGGGGGGAGTGCTGGTTTATTCCACATGCACTTTCTCGGTTGAGGAGAACGAAGCGGTTATAGGCTCGTTCCTTGCGGATAATGACGAGGCTGAGCTTCTGGACATCTCCGAAGGGGAGATGACATTCGGTATCAGCGGTAACTCCGAGGTGGATGAGAAGGTGCTCCGTGTTATGCCTCACAAACTGCCCTATGACGGTTTCTTCATAGCGGCACTGAGGCGCAGAGGGGACGAGGCGGACGGATGCAGTATGAAAATCAGGCGTGACAGGCAGCTTGATTCTCTTTTTTATGAGCTTCCGGCAAACCTTTCCGTTTCTCAGGGGTCAAACATTGCATATATAGAAACCGGCTGTGTTCTGGAAGCAAGGGTACGCCTAAGCAAAAGCGGCATACTCCTCTGGAAGCGTCCCGGAGAACTCAGCGCACAGTGCGCATGGGAACTGGGTGCGAACCTCCGCCCTGAATACCGCGCGGAAACGGATCTGAACAGCGCACAGCGCTATCTGAAAGGATTTGACACGGATAAGACGTCCGATTATCATACCCCGGTTCTTTACTACGGGGATGTTCCGGTCGGGACAGTCAAAACCGTTGACGGTAAATTTAAAAACAAGCTGGACAGGTACTTTTTGTATGGGAAAAACATTGAATTCTAAACTTTCAGCAATTTTCATCTTATTCGCGGTGGTTTTTACCGCATTCGGGGCGCATGCTCAGCAACAGCTTTCAAGCAATGTATTTGCCTACAAAAGCGAGCCTTTTATTGCTGTGGTGGTGGATAAAAGCACCAGCGTGCTGTACATAGTTGAAATGAAAGAGGGAAGGCCGGAAATAATCGCCAAAACTTCTGTTCTGGTCGGCGGCGGCGGCGGGGATAAAAAAGTCTCCGGCGATATGAAGACCCCTGAGGGTGTTTACTACATCACGGGCTATCTTTCTCCGGAACAGTTGAGAAAGACTTACGGCAGCGTGGCGGATGACTACGGAACCGGAGCGTTCCCCCTGAACTATCCCAACTTCTTCGACCGGATCAGCGGCAAAACAGGCAGCGGAATCTGGATCCACGGAAAAAGGATGGACAGGAAAGAGCAGACCACAAGGGGCTGTGTCGCCCTTGAGAACGATGTGCTTGATAAATATAAGCAGTATCTTAAGCGGGGTGTTCCTGTTGTGATCGCCAAAAAGGTTGAGTTTGAGCAGCTTCATAACTACGAATCCGAGAAGGCTTTCCTGAAAGAAAAGCTGGACGATCTTGTGGCTTCATGGGCGGGGCTTGATTTTGAAAACTTCGCATCTCATTACCACATACAGTTCAGAAGCGGTTCCGGTGAGAATTATGCACAGTATCTCGGCAAAAAGAAAACTCTTATGGGGCTTTACCCCGAACGCAGGATAGAGATCTCATCCGTGCGCGCCTTCAAGGAAAACAAGGATGAGTTTGTGTATGACTTTGACCAGCTCTACTGTGCTGACAACATACTTGCTTACGGCAACAAAAGGCTCTACCTGAAAAGGGAAGTGGACGAGCTTAAGATAATCGCGGAGGAGTTCTTCTCAGAATCTTCCGACGGATTCGTGCGTGAAAAAGTTGCTGCCTTTCTCCAGAAATGGAAACATTCATGGGAGAGCATGAACACGGCGGAATATATGTCCGCATACTCTTCATCCTTCTCCTCCGATGGTTTCAGCTATGAGAGCTGGAAGACTGACAAGGCAGACAAATTTCAGAAGTATTCAACAATTAAAATAGGAATAGACAATATAAAAATTTCGCAGATTTCCCCGAAGCGGGTCAGAGTGAGCTTCATTCAGCACTTCAGCGGAGACTCCTACAGTGACACGGGTATAAAAACCCTTGAGCTTGAAGGGTGTCCGGGGGACTACAAAATCAGGAGCGAACTCTGGAGAGCTAAATGAAAAAAACTCTGACTCTTTTTATTCTGCTGGTTACTGCCGCTCTGTCTTTTGCTCAGACACGCCCGTACACCAAAAACGAGGTGTATTTCAAGGGGACTGAGTATGAGCTTGAGGTTTATAAGATTTACGGCAGACAGGACGGCAAGACAATGCTGGTCATAGGCGGTATTCAGGGGGATGAGCCGGGCGGATTTCTTTCTGCGGATCTCTACTCGGATATGCGTCTGGAAAGGGGGAACCTCATCGTTGTTCCCAGAGCGAACTTCAAGTCCGTAATCCTTTTTGACCGTGAAAGCGAAGCGGACATGAACCGCAGATTCACAAAAGATTTAGGCGTTATGGAGATGGACAAGGTTGTTGCTGTTATAGTAGATCTCATGTCCGAGTCGGATGTGTTTCTTAACCTCCATGACGGCTGGGGCTACCATAACCCTAAATACATAGACCAGTGGCGCAACCCTTCCAGATTCGGACAGTCCATCATCACTGATGCTGACATTTTCGCCTGCGACGACGGCCGCATGCTGGATCTCAAAACCCCGGCAAAGAAGGTTCTGGAGGCTGTGAATAAAAGCATAGGTGAAGAGCAGTACTTTATGCATTATTTCAACACCAAAACCGAAGATCCGCTCACTAAGTTCACCGACATGCGCAAAACGGCAACCTACTATGCGCTTAAACATTTCTGCCTTCCTTCCTTCGGTGTGGAGTCTTCAAAGAATCTCCCCTCGCTGGAACTTAAGGTTCTTCACCATAACTATGCAGTGAACGAATTTATGAAGTATTACGACATAGTTCCGGAGCATCCGAGGATTTTTCTGAAGGCTCCCAAACTGAATTATGCTGTGATAAAGGTTAATGACGAGGTTGTTACCGTTGAAAACGGCAAAACCCTTTTTGCTGACAGAGGGGACATTATAGAGATAACAAATGTGGATGCCAATTATGACAGAGGCATTTCCTGCGATATTCTCGGCATGGGCGACCTTAATGACTGCGGCAAAAGAGTTGAGGTCAAGGGCGAATCACGCATCGTTTTCCGTAAGGACAACCAGAAGATGGGTGAAATAAAACTTGCCTACAAAACAAAAACAGCCGCCGCGCCCGTGAAGCAGCCTGTGCAGCCGGTCGTGAAAGCACCTGAACAGCCTAAGCAGCCTGTCGTTCAGTCGGGAACGGAAAATCTTGTTCCTTCTAAGACGAACGTTGTCTTCGTGATGAAGGTCAACGGAGTCGAAAGACGTGTCGCCTCCGGCGGTGTTGTGAAATTGAAGAAAACTGACGTTATTGAATTTACAGAGGCTCTCGGCGGGGATTTCGGCTCGCCGGACGTGCCTGTCAACGTGAAGGGCTATGTTCCGGCCGGAGCGGTGAACAACGGGGATGACAGAGGCTACAGAATCCGCATGACGGATTACTTCATGCTGAAATACTCCCGCGACGGCAAAGGCAGTGCATACCCGGTAATAGCCGGCAACAGCCGCAATGAGATAGGCGAGATCTGGCTTGAGATAGAGTAATGAAACGGATCGAAATTCGTGTGAAAGGGAAAGTGCAGGGAGTGGGCTACAGGGCGTTTGTGCATAACGGCGTGGCTCCTCTCGGCGTGGGCGGGTATATCCGCAATATTACTGACGGCAGTGTTGAGATTGTTGCCGAAGGCACTGAGGCTCAGCTTGCCGAGGTGCTGAAAAAAGCCCGTGCGGGCTCGCCCTTTTCCGAAGTTACAGATATGACCGTTCTGGAGGAGAAACCCACGGGTGAATTTTCCTCCTTTGAGATAAGACACTGAGAATGAATAAATATAAGCTTCTGATATTCGACTTTGACGGCACACTCGCCGCCACCGAACCTGCCATACAGTTCTGCATGAGAACTGCATTCAGGGAATACGGTCTTACTCCGCCGGATGAAAAATCCGTGCGGAATGCGATAGGGATTCCGCTGATGCGGATGATCGCTCTCCTTGGCGGGCTGGACGATGTGACAGCGCAGGAAGTAACTGATATTTACAGAAAATATTACCGCAAAGAGGGGATGGAGATGACAAAGCTTTTCCCCTCGGCCTTTGACACGGTGAAAAACCTGCACGGCACAGGCTATGACATTGCTGTGATAAGTAATAAAAACCACGCAGTGGTTGTGCAGTCTGTAGAGGTAACGGGGCTTACGCCTTTCTGCGGACTTGTGGCGGGGGAGCGTGACGGTCAGTTCCAGAAACCTCATCCGCAGGCATTTACGGAAATAATTGTGCCCCGTTTCGGCGTTTCAGCGTCTGAATGTTTAATGATAGGAGACGCTGTGCAGGATACGGGTTTTGCCCTGAATTGCGGCATGGATGCGGCATGGGCTTCATACGGTTTCGGAAATGAAACTGAATGTATGAACAAAAATGTTAAATTCGTGCTTAATGATATTTCGGAGTTGACCGATATACTTGGTTGACAACGCTTTTTACGGAGAATTCATTGAGTGTCAGACAGGCGATACAAATCAGGGAGGATGCGTTTCGCCCCCGTCCGTTTTTAAAATGGGCTGGCGGTAAAGCTAAGCTAATTCCTCAGTTCGAACCGTTTTTCCCAAAGAAAAGAACGGTTTACTTCGAACCCTTCATAGGCGGCGGAGCGGTTTTTCTCCACCTCGCGGCAAAGGGGCTCATCAAAAAAGCCTTTCTGAACGACCTCAATTCGGATCTTGCAGGTCTTTATTCGGTTATAAAAAACTCCCCTTCGAACTTCATAGAATCATGTCTTTCCCTGTCCTGTGAGTATCTTGCCCTTGATGACCGTGAACGTGCGGAATACTATTACAGCAAGAGACGGCAGTACAACGCCGGAAAAGGTTTTGAGCCCGTAACCCGTGCCGCGGCAACGGTTTTTCTGAACAAAACCTGCTTCAACGGCCTTTTCAGGGTGAACAGCAGGGGGGAGTTTAACGTTCCCGCCGGAAGATACAAGTCCCCTACCATAATCGAGCCGGAAAACATATTCGCGGTGAGCAGAGCACTCAATGAGACTGAGGCAGAGATAACTAACGCCGATTTCGGTGATGCGCTTGCTGAGGCATCAAAAAACAGCTTTGTCTACTACGACCCGCCATACAGGCCGCTGAACAAGACGGCATGCTTCACAACATATTCCACAGGCGGCTTTGACGACACGGAGCAGGTGCGCCTCGCGTCCTGCTTCCGCGGACTCAGTGAAAAGGGAGCCGTGCAGATGCTCAGCAACTCCGACCCGAAAAACGCAGACCCCGCCGACAGCTTCTTTGAGACACTCTATGGCGGTTTCCGCATACGCAGGGTGAGAGCCGCCCGCAACATAAACAGCAGTGCGGACAAACGAGGCTCAATCAGCGAGCTCCTGATAACGAATTATTAAGGGTTCCGAGCCTTCTTTTTCAAGCCATTGTCAGAAAACTTTCACTTATTCTTGCATTCGCTCAAATCAGAGTGTAGATTAAACCAACATCCGTGGGGGTGCTTGCCGTTTAAAAAGGGCAGGCTGAGAGAGTCCCCGTAACCTGATCCGGATAATGCCGGCGTAGGGAAACGGTTTTTCTTTGGTCTTTTCACTCAGAACCCTTTTCGCATTACCCGCCCTTACGGAAAATAATCAATAGTTCACTTAAAGGCAGGTATAAATCAATGACTCAGCTTGAAGCAGCCCGTAAAGGCATAATCACCCCCGAAATGAAGAAAATAGCCGCAGACGAATTCATGGAAGCTGAAAAGCTCATGTGCCTCATTGCGGACGGCAAAGTTGTTATCCCTAAAAATAAAAACAGAGATTTCGCTCAGGTTATGGGCATAGGCCGCGGACTGCGCACCAAGGTAAACGCCAACATAGGCACATCCGGCGACCGTCCGTTCATAGACTGCGAGCTTGACAAGCTTAAGGCGGCTCTTGACGCAGGCACTGACAGCGTGATGGATCTCTCCACCGGGGGCGACCTTGAAGCTGTGCGCAGGGCTATACTTGAGGCTTCTCCCGTTATGGTGGGTGCTGTTCCGCTGTATGCAGTTGCGGCTGAGCTTGCCATGGCGGATAAAAACACCGAGATGATGGACCCGGAAGTCCTGCTTCGCAGCATTGAGAAACAATGCGAGCAGGGGATTGACTACATCACAGTTCACTGCGGCGTAACGAAGGAATCAGTCGCCAGAATGGACAGAACAGACAGGGTCTGCGGAATAGTCAGCAGGGGCGGTTCAATCACCGCTAACTGGATCCGCAGAAACGGCAAAGAAAACCCGCTTTATGAATATTACGAAGATCTTCTGGATATAGCATATAAATATGATGTAACATTAAGCCTTGGTGACGGCTTCCGTCCGGGCGCAATCGCTGATGCGTCCGACAGAGCCCAGATAGATGAGCTCATAATCCTCGGCGAACTTGCCAAAAGGGCGAAGGAGCGGGATGTTCAGGTAATTATAGAAGGCCCCGGTCATGTTCCCCTTAACCAGATTGAGGCGAACATGACATTGCAGAAAACCCTCTGCGACGGTGCGCCCTTCTATATCCTCGGACCGCTTCCCACCGATATTGCCCCCGGTTACGACCATATAACCGCAGCAATAGGCGGAGCCATAGCGGGTGCTGCGGGTGCGGATTTCCTCTGCTATGTGACACCGGCGGAGCATCTCTGCCTGCCGGATGAAAACGATGTGCGTGAAGGAGTTATCGCCTCCCGTATCGCAGGGCACATTGCGGATATAGCAAAAGGCTACCCCGGAGCGATGGAACGTAATATACTTATGAGTAAGTACAGAAAAGAGCTTAACTGGGAAGGGATGTTCTCCCTCGCAATAGACCCGGCCAAGGCCAGAGAAAAATTCGAAAGGAACAGGGATGTTGATTCCTGCTCCATGTGCGGGAAATTATGCGCAGTGAAGATAGACAAAAAGCTTCCGACTATTTAAGGCTTTACCTCGTTTTTGAGGAAGACATGCTTCAAGTGCCGCTGGATGAGTTTATTCCGGCGGTTATTGAGGGCGGGGTAACGGCAATCCAGCTCCGCAACAAGGGGGCTGACCTCCGCCGGACGCTTATTACAGGACACCGGATAATGGAGCTCATCGAAGGCACGGGCACTCTGTTTGTGGTGAATGACAGAGTTGATCTTGCCCTTGCTCTGGGTGCTGAGGCTGTGCATCTGGGAATAAAGGACATTCCCCTTGAGGCAGCGGTGAGTACATGGCCGGAAACGGTCTACGGGTATTCCTGCAACTGCTTAACGGATCTGGAAACGGCGGTGAACGGCGGTGCGTCATACATCGGCGTTGGGCCTGCGTTTAATACTGATACGAAGAAGGATCTCCGCCCTGTCATCGGGCCGGAGGGGATAAGGCTCATAACGGAAAGAAGCCCGCTGCCCGCCATCGCCATAGGCGGCATAAAGGCTTCAAATATAAAAAATCTCAAAGGCATGGGGCTCTCCGGCGTGGCGGTTTCATCCGCACTCTGCACTTCCGGCGATCCTTACTGCGATGCGAAGCTGATGCGTGAGCTTGCGGAGGAGCTTTGAAGGAATTTGCCTTTATAGAAAGCCTGAAAAGCCTGAGCCCGGAGGGCGGTCTGTACGGAATAGGCGATGATGCCGTTCTTACTGACGGGCTTCTGATAGCCAAGGATATTGTGACGGAGGGGGTGCACTTCACCGAAGGCGCTCCCCTGCAAAACATAATTTTCAGGCTTTTCACTGCGAATGTAAGCGACATAGCGGCAATGGGCGGACGGGCGGAGAAGGCTCTCCTCGGTGTTGCCCTGCCTGAACTGCTTGACAAGGGCAGACTCACTGAGGCCGTTCGCTACGCATGCTCGTATTATAATATAAAACTCATCGGCGGGGACACCACCTCCTCCGTCTCGCATTTTTTCGCATCCCTCACCATAATCGGCTCCCCTTCGGAGAATGTCCTCGTGAGAAGCGGTGCAAAGGAGGGGGACGAGGTATATCTCTCCAGACCTGTGGGCGGCGCAGCGGCTATGCTTGCCCGTGAGCTTGCCGGGGAGAGGGTGTACGACCATTATCTCTACAAGGCTGAAACGGAGCTTGGGGAATACCTCGGCAGTTTCGGCGTTAATTCCTGCATAGATATAAGCGATGGTCTGGGGCGGGATGCCTCGCACATAGCAGAAGCAAGCGGAGTGCGCATAGAACTTGATTCAAGGCTGATTCCCGAATACGGAATATCTGATGCCGTCAGCTCCGGCGAGGAATTCGCCCTCCTTTTCACCGTGCCCGAAAGCCGCGCCAAGGAGATGGAGGAACTCATTCACCGTGACCTCAAACGCCCTGTTTACCGCATAGGTAAGGTCACAAAGGGCTCAGGAGTTTTCATGGACGGAGAGAATATTTCAGAAAAAGGGTGGGAGCATCTTTAAATATACCGTAGAACCCACGTCCTGCGGTTTGGCACTAATCCTATCTTGTTAAACTCATGCATTCTTGATTGAAACTTGTTGTTTAGAATTGATCAAAAATGAATCAGAAATACTGAACCATGAAAAACTTATTTTTATGCTTTCTGTTTCTGATTTATAGTAAATTTAGCAAAAGATATTTATATATAATTATCTCTTAGAAGCTGATTTCCTTGGCTGTGCATTAATGCAAACAATCTCTGATGCATTTTGTCCAATTCCAATTTGTTTTGACTTGATTGCCAACAACCTTTTTTTCCTTTCGGAGTAACTATTGACCTCAACTACTAAGTAATACGCAGCAAGAGTTTGTTCCGCATCACGATAAATTTTAAGTTGCCTTTCATATCCATGATCTAGATTATTTGTTGATAACTTGATTTCAACTAATACTTTCCCTAAATAACCATTTGAAACTTTAAAATCAACAGGACCATTACCCGTATTTGCCTCAGGTGTTATATCAAGATTATTACTCTTGCAATAACTATGAGCTACTGCAAAAAATAGCCTTTGTGCAGCCTTTTCTTTTTTATGTTTTTGTAATGTTTCATCCCATAGCTCCCGCCATAGATCGCGCTCTTCTACTAGAAATTTAAATTCATTAATGATTTCACCAACTAATGCATAAACGTCACTAATATCAAGTCTTCGGTTTTGATATTTCGAAAAGTCTTTAGGGAATTCTTTTGCAACTCTCTCAACTAAGCTGCCCCAGAAAACTTCACCATTGTAATCTGTGTTTACATCATAGGAAACCTTTTTAGCTGTTTTAAGAATAGATAAAAATGATTCAAATGCTTCTTTACTACCAAGAGCTTGGCTCTTAAGTCTTTTTTTATCTTTTCTTGTCAACGACATCCATATACCAGCAATATTACTATTAACTTTATCCCGTAAGGCTTGGTTTCTACTAGCAGCATCAATCACCTCGCTCCAATCTGTTGCAATCGGCAGGTCTCTGACAATATCATTCGGAACCAGTAGTAACGGTTCTTTGCTCTTGGAATAGGGATTACTCAAAAGTTTTATGATTTTCCCATCAATTTCGAACTTTTCAGATGGAAGCTTTAGTTGTTTAATTACACGTGTATTAAAAGTGCACAAATCTTTTAAGATTATATTCGTTGTCATATCACTAATTCGATCTGGACCAATACCTTCCTCAAATAAAGCAAGTGCCATAAAAAGGTCTACATCATCAATACCTAGTTCGACAATATCTTTAGCAGTTGACAAAGTACTTGTAATTAATTCAGAACCGAATCCTGAACCACGTACAGAGCTGCCATATCCCAAACATGTCCACGACACCTCATGGAATTGAAATTGCTTTAGTGCATTACGCCAAGCTGTATCACCTATTTTTTTAGATTTTGAAAGAAGCTTAATTATTGTTTCAAAGCGTTTCCTGTAACTATTGTACGCAGCATCCGACATTTCAGCATGTTTTGATTTCTCCAATAAGAGAGGATCAATAAACAAATTAGTGTCAACATTTAAAATCACATCGACAACTCCTATTTTAGTAATTGTCTTTTTGTTCAAATTAAATGCTGTTGAAAAATTAATTGGATTCTTGATCTTTCCCATGACAACCTCAAGGTTATTGTAATATCAACATAGTTAGTCAGTACTATGTCATGCAGTAATATGATACTTGCAAATCTGATTAAAGCTATAAAATCTCCATAATTTTACCACCGCACATAACAATACGTCAATTTCATGTGACTATATTCTAAAAGGGTATGATTGCATGTTACTAAACACACATTTTTTATATGAAACCTGTTTAGACTTTCTTCCTTTTCAAATTAAACACCATACAATTCCCCTCCCCCAAAAAAACTGCCAAAAAATAAGCACCATTCCCTTATTATGAACAATGAATATGTATTTACTTGTTAGTAAATACTATAGTTTGCTTATTATAATGTATTCGAGTGAAAATTATTAAAAGTTTACAAAGCAGTGATGTAATAATTTACCAGAGATATAAACACTACCACTGCCGACTTAAGGTGAACAACGGCTGGATTAAGTAATCCTGCAAAGCAAAGAACTCAAACGAAGCAGATCAATTTGGATCATTTCCTAATCCTTGCCTTTTCATTTAATTGCGTTTACCTTAAAATATCCGTTATTCAGAGAAATTAAGGAGCAAGATGAGGGCATCAGTTGCCGTACTCGGCGGAGTAGGCGAAATCGGCATGAATATGTATGTTTATGAAACCGAGGACACAGCAGTGGTCGTTGACTGCGGCGTGATGTTTGCGGACTACACATACCCCGGTGTGGACTACATAATCCCCGACTTTACATATATAAGAGACATAGAGCACAAGCTTAAGGCGGTTCTTGTTTCCCACGGGCATGAGGATCATATAGGCGCCCTGCCCTATTTTCTCAGCGAGTTCAATGTACCTGTCTACGGCGGAAAGCTTTCTCTGGGCATCCTCGCAGCCAAGCTCGGCTCAAAGAAGGAGAAGGTAACCCTGATCCCTGTTGAATCAAGGGAAACAGTGAAAATCGGTGATTTCTCCGTGACCTTTCTCCCCGTCACTCACTCCATAGGGGACACCTTTGCCATATATGTAAAGCACGGGCCGTTCTCAGCCCTTCACTGCTCTGATTTTAAGATAGACTACACCCCCGTCTCCGGTGAACCTTTCAACGAGGATGACTTCGCACCCCTCGCAGCAGGCGGGCTTACCTGTCTCCTGCTGGACTCCACCAACTCACAGAACGAAGGTTTTACCAACTCAGAGTCATCCATAAAAGCAGAGCTTAAGGATATAATACGCAGTTCACCCGGGCGAGTGTTCTTCACCACATTCTCCTCAAACCTTGACAGGCTCAGGCAGGTGATAGAAGCCGCCGAGGAGCTTGGGCGCAAGGTGGTGCTTGAAGGAGCCTCCATTGAGCGCAATGTTGATATAGCAAAGAAGATAGGCTATCTGGACATACCGCCCAAGGCGATTGTACAGCTTTCCGCAGGCAAAAAAATGCCGGAAAACAAGGTGGTTTACATAATCACCGGCTGTCAGGGGGAGACCCAGAGCACCCTTTACCGCATAGCCTCCCGCGAGCGCAGGGATCTGAAAGTGGAGCCCGGCGACACCTTCATAATCTCCTCCCGCGTTATTCCGGGTAATGAAAAAAACCTGAACAGGCTCATAAACCTGATCTATGAAAACGGCGGCGAGGTAATAGACACTGCCGCACGTAAAATACACGTTTCCGGCCATGCTTCCAGAGGGGAACTCACAAAAATGATGAACCTTACGAGGCCTTCGTACCTCATACCCGTACACGGCGAAGAGATGCATCTGGCTCACATGCGCAAAACCGCCATGAAGACAGGGCACTTCGAACGGGAAAGCGTTCTGCCCGTCAAGGACGGCATGAAGGCTGTTTTTGCCGGCGGTAAACTTGTAGCCGTTGACGATATACCCCACGGGGCTGTATATATTGACCAGCGGGGCAGAACCGTGATAGACGAGGAACTGCTGAAAGACCGCAAAAGCCTTTGCCGTGACGGTGCTGTGGCGGTTACTGTGCTTTACAGTCCGCTTTACGAGGCGCTTGAAACGCCTCCCGTGGTCAGAGTGAAAGGCTTCCGTATAGATGACCGCACAACATTTGAGCTCAGAAAATACCTGAGCGATAACATGGCAAGCCTCATAGAGGAAGCAAACGGGGATTACACCCTGCTGGAAGATTTTATTGAAAAACTCGTCAGGCGTTTTTTCAGAAAAAGTATGGACAGAAGGCCCGCAGTGGCGGCCGCTGTCGTGGAGGTATAAATGACAACAGGAATGGCTGTTCTGCTTGGGATTATTCAGGGGCTCACAGAGTTTCTCCCCGTAAGCAGTTCAGGGCATCTTGTGCTTGCCCAGTCCCTTATGAGCGGGTTTTCCCAGCCGGGGCTTCTTTTTGACACATTGCTGCATCTGGGAACACTTTTCGCCGTTCTCCTTTACTTCCGGGAAAGAGTGAAGAACCTTATGCTGGCTTTTTTCGGCATATTTTTTCAGCAGCACAGGATAACTTATTATCAGAATAAAAACTTTCTCTGGGGAATAGTTATAGCCAGCATTCCCACGGCAATAATCGGGCTTTCCCTTGAGAAATCGGCTGAGCATTTTTTTACCACCCCTTCGGTTGTGGGGTATTTCCTTATACTCACGTCGCTGCTTCTTGTTTTCTCGGATAAAATGAAGCCCAGAGGCGAACTCACCCTGCCACAGTCATTTGTAATCGGCATAGTGCAGGGTATAGCGGTTATTCCGGGCATATCCCGCTCAGGCTCTACAGTGGCTGCGGGGCTTTTCCTCGGAGTAAAAAGGGAGGATATTGCGGAATTCTCCTTCCTTATGTCAGTTCCCGCGATATTCGGCGCTGCGCTGCTTCAGGTGCGTCATCTGGAAACTCTGCCCGTTGAGCAGCTTCCCGCTTACGGTGCGGGGATGCTGGCGGCTTTTATAAGCGGTCTTTTCGCCATAAGCTTTATGGTATATTTTATAAAGAAGGCGAACCTTAAAGTATTCGCCCTTTACTGCCTCATACTGGGGATAACAGCTATAATATGGATGTAGAAAGCAAAAAGAGCCTGCCGCTTGACATAATTTTTCTGCTGAGCATAGCTGCGCTGATTTTTCTGACGCTGTCCATATACTCCTACTCTCCGTCCGATCCGTCGTTTTCCCACATAATTTTCAGTGACTATGAGCTGAGAGTGAATAACCTCTTCGGCAAAAGCGGAGCCTATTTTGCGGATCTTGCCGGAAGCTTTTTCGGATGGGCTGCTTTGTGCATCCCTGTGTTTTTCACCGGCACAGTGTACAGGCTGTATCTGCTGAGAAGCGGCAGGGAGGAAGGGCGTTTCAGCGCTGTTTACTCATTCATTGCCATGACGGTTTTCGTTTTTCTGCTTTCTGTCATGTCAGGCTTTTTCGGCGGGCATGACTTTTTCTTCGAATCCCAGTACACAGGAGGCATCTCCGGCAAGGCATCGTCTGATATTCTTGTCTCTCTCCTCGGCAAGGCGGGGGGGATGATTGCTGCCTTTTTCCTGCTTGTTATCTCATTTATGGTTTTCTTCGCCGTGACCCTCAGCGACATGAAACAGGCCTTTCTCCGTGTTAAAACCGGAGTTAAGGAAGGAACAGGGAGCAAAGGGCTCAGAGGAATGTTCATCAACCCAAGACGTACAGTTGAAACCGCTGAGGCGGAGAACTCCGGCGGCGGAATATATGAGGAGCCTGACGAGGGCTATGTGCCTGTCACCAAGCCTCTGGGGGATGAGTACTTCAAACAGGCGGAACCCGAAGAGGAGCCTGTTTTCTCTGCCGCAGAAGAGGCTGAGGAAGAATTATTTGAACCAGCATCATTTCCCGCAAACGGTATAGACATCAAGCCCAAGGAAACAGTGGAGCAGACAAGCGTTAAGTACGATGTTCCGTTAAGCCTGCTGGACAAGCCGTCCGGCAAGGTGCGCGGCGAATCTGACGAGGAACTTAAGCACAAAGCCGCTATACTTGAGCAGAAGCTTAAGGATTTCGGCGTTCTGGGCAAAGTGCGGGAGATACGTCCGGGCCCCGTGGTAACCCTCTTCGAGTTTGAACCCGCACCCGGAATCAAAATAAACAAGATAGCAAACCTCTCTGATGATCTGGCTCTCGCCATGAGCGCCCTCAGCGTGAGGATAATAGCCCCCATCCCCGGCAAGTCCGTGGTGGGGATAGAGCTTCCCAACGAGAACAGGGAATCAGTGGTGCTGAGCGAACTGCTCACTTCAGTGAAATTCGCAGAAAGCCAGTCACCGCTGACTTTTGCCATGGGGAAGGATGCTTCCGGCAAGCCGTACATCTCAGACCTTACAAAAATGCCCCACCTGCTCATAGCGGGCACAACAGGCAGCGGCAAATCAGTCTCTGTGAACGCCATGATCTGCTCCGTTCTGTATAAGTCATCACCCCAGATGGTGAAGTTTGTCATGATCGACCCGAAAATGGTGGAGCTCAGCATATACGAAGGGATACCCCACCTCGCAGCACCGGTTGTGGTGGATGTGCGCAAGGCGGCTACTGTTCTCAAAAACGTTGTGCAGGAGATGGAATCCCGCTACAGCCTCCTTGCAGAAAGCAAGGTGAGAAATATAGACTCCTACAACCAGAAGTCCGTCTCTGACGGACATCCGAAAATGCCTTATCTCATAGTGGTTGTGGATGAGTTCGCCGACCTGATGATGGTTGCGGGCAAAGAGGTGGAGCAGTCGATCATCCGCATAGCACAGATGGCGCGTGCAGTGGGCATACACCTGATTCTCGCCACGCAGAGGCCTTCAGTTAACGTTATAACAGGCATCATCAAGGCGAACATGCCCGCCAGACTCTCGTTTAAGGTTTCATCAAAGATAGATTCCAGAACAATCATCGATTCCAACGGCGCGGAACTCCTCCTCGGCAGGGGCGACAGCCTCTTCATCCCGCCCGGAACAAGCGAAACTGTCCGTGTCCACGGCTGTTTCGTCAGTGATGATGAGGTCGGCAGGATAACGGAACACCTCAAAACCCTCGGCGAACCGGAATACAACATGGATCTGGTAAAGGATGAGGAAGCGGGATTTGACGAGATAGACGAAGCGGAAATAGACGACAAATACTTCGAGGCGCTGGAACTGGTCAGACAGAAGGGCTTCGCCTCCATATCCATGATACAGCGCTACCTGCGCATAGGCTACAACCGCGCAGCCCGCATCGTCGAAATAATGGAACAAAAAGGCATAGTTGCCCCGTCCGACGGAACATCCAAACCCAGAGAAGTTATCAGGAAGGATTAGCATTCCCATGGAAGGGAATGCGCCGTGCGGAGCGAAGCCGTGTTTACCACGGCGCGAGCGTGTAGAATAATCCGACAGGATGTGCGGATTATTCCGGCAAGACAGATTAGCATTCCCATGGAAGGGAATGCGCCGCAAAAACTCATTTGCTCCTGCGGATTATTCCCGAAAGTAAAAACTGACTTTGGGTTTTTAATTTAAGGGAAACTTTTTGGAACAAAGTTTCCCTTAGACCCTTCAAAAACTCACTTGCTTCGCGGGTTTTTGAATAATTTCTATAATTTTTTTAAGTGCCGATGCTGTCATTCTGAGGCTGCGGCCGAAGAATCTCTCAGTATTCTTTTGAGATCCTTCACTGCGGATGTGATGCTGATGCTAACTGTATTTTCATACGGTATTTCTGGCTTTACTGTTCATAACACAATATAATAAAATTACCTGAAAAACTCATTTAAGGAAGGAACTATGGCTGATTTAAGCGTGAACTACATGGGGCTCAAGCTGAAAAGCCCGATAATTCTCGGAAGCTCCACCATGTCCAAAACCACTGAAAATATGAAAGCGGCGGAAAACGAAGGGGCGGGCGCCGTTATTCTCAAATCTCTTTTCGAGGAAGAACTCAGGCAGGGGGATGTGGGCTACTCCGACAGCTTTCACCCTGAAGCCTACGAATACATAATGAAAGATGCCCTGATGGTTTACGGAACAAAAGGGTACACCGAAACTATAGAAAAAACGAAAAAAGCCGTGCAGATTCCCGTTATCGCCAGCATAAACTGCATGGGCGGCAAATGGTGGGCAGGCTTCGCCAAGGACATAGAAAACGCAGGGGCTGACGCTGTGGAGCTTAACATAGCCTATGTTCCGTTCAGCATCACTGATGACCCCAGAGAGGTCGAGCAGAGATACATAGACACCGTAAAGGCTGTGAAGGCCGAGGTGAAGATACCCGTTGCGGTTAAAATAGGCCCCAACTTCACCTCAATCCCCTATATGGCGGCAAAGCTTAAGGAAGCCGGTGCGGACAGCCTCACCCTCTTCAACAGATATTACCAGATGGCAATAGACACCGATACGCTGAAACTCAAACCCGTACACTACTACAGTACCGAGAACGAAACTTACAACGTTCTGCGCTGGGTCTCCGTGATAACCACCCAGCTTGGCGTAAATGTGAGCTCATCCACGGGCGTGCACACCGCCTCAGCGGTTCTTCAGCATATACTTGCGGGCGCTTCCGCCGTGCAGATGGTTTCAGAGGTTTATAAAAACGGCTTCGGGCGGATCTCCGCAATACTCGAAGAGGTTGACCAGTGGCTTGAACTCCGCAAAAAAGCATCCCTCGCAGATATACGCGGCCTTGCATCCAAGAAGAACGCAGGGGAGCACATGGGCTTTGAGCGTACCCAGTACATGAAAATAGCCGAGGCAATGCTTGTTCAGTAGGCAGAATTAATGAAGATCTTCATTGCAGGCGCAGGCGAGGTGGGGTTCCACATTGCCGAGCAGCTTATACTTGAAAACCGCGATGTGGTAGTTATCGAGCGTGACAAGGAGCGTGCGAAACACGCTTCCAATCACCTTGACTGCATGGTGATAAATGATGACGCAACCAACATTGAAGTACTGAAAGAGGCGGGGCTTGCCAGAGCATCCGCCTTTATTTCCGCCACGGATTCCGATGAAGTGAACATGATAAGCTGCTTCGTTGTGGCCAGTGAGTTTAATGTTCCGCTGAAAATTGCCCGTGTAAAGAGTCTCAAATATACCGGAACCCGCATATTCAGCGGCGGCTACGGGGTGGATTATATAGTCAACCCCGAAATAGAGGCAGCAAAAGCTATCATAAACAATATTCAGCATGGTGCGACCAGCGACATTTTCAGCTTTGATGACAGCGAAATACAGCTTCGTGACATATACATGGATGATGAACATTTCCTCATTGGCAAAAAGCTCAAAGAGATAAAAGGCTCCCTCAGAGAGGAGTTCATCGTTGCGGGAATAATCCGTGAGGACGAAATAATAATTCCGTCCGGCGAAACTGTTATCACAGAAGGGGATCACGTTTTTATCGTCGCCTCAGTCTCTACCTTTGAGAAAATCCTCGTTAAAATAGGAACGCCCAAAAAACGCATAAAGACCGTGGTCATAGTCGGTGCGGGCAGAATGGGCAGGTATGTCACGGAGAAGCTTCTCCAGCTTGGCCGCAGAGTGAAGGTTGTGGACAGGGATTACGAACTCTGCAAGAAAATTGCCTCCGATTTCCCCGGCGCATTGGTCATAAACGGGGATATATCAGACAAAAGTGTCTTTGAGGATGAGGATTTTGCGGACAACGATCTCATAGTCACCACCACAAGCAACGAGGAGCTTAATATCCTCACCGCAATCTATGCCAAATCCCTCGGTGTCAAGAAAGCCATAGCTCTGGTAAACAAGACAAACTATCTGCATATCTCCGCTGAGCTTGGGCTGAACGCCACTGTGAGCCCGAAGATAAGCTCGGTAAATGCTATTCTCAAGTTCATGCGTCAGGGGAGTATTCTCAATGTCTTCAAAATTTTTGACGGCAGAGCAGAGGTTACGGAGTTCAGCCTTTCGCCTAATAACGAACTCTGCGGGAAGACTCTGAAAGATACCAGATTCCCCGCAGGTTCAGTTGTGGCGGCTGTTTCCAGAGGCTCTAAGCACCTCATCCCTGACGGTAATTTTGTTTTCGCTGAAAAGGACAGAATTGTGACATTCTCCGTGAAAGAAGCTTCCTCGGCTCTGTCAGAGATGTTCTCCGGCTGATTTCATGCATTTCAAGGTAATCTTCAAAACCGTTTCGGTTCTTATACTTATTCTGGATTTCTTCCTGCTTCTCTGTGCCGGAGTCGGCGCTTATTATGAGGAGTGGGCGGCGGTTCAGAGCTTTCTGCTTTCCATCGCCATCAGCGGCTGCATAAGCATGGGCATACTCTTTGTTTTCAGGCACGAGAGGCAGAAAACCCTCTCCACCAGAGACGGGCTCCTTGTTGTCACCCTGAGTTGGATGGTCGCCTCCACTGTCGCGGCATTTCCGTATATCTTTGACGGGGGAATGCTCACTGTGACAGACGCAATTTTTGAAACCATGTCCGGGTTCTCCACAACCGGAGCGACTATACTGACAGATATAGAGAAAATGCCTAAATCACTCCTTCTGTGGCGCTCCCTCACCCACTGGCTGGGCGGTATGGGCATTGTTGTTCTCGGTGTTGCCATCCTTCCCCTCCTTGGCATAGGCGGCATGCAGCTTATGCAGGCAGAGGCCCCCGGACCCGTGGTGGATAAAATAACACCGAGGATAGCCGAAACAGCAAAATACCTGTGGTATGTTTATGTGGGTTTCACCGCTCTTGAGACTTTTCTGCTTGTCTGCGGAGGAATGACCTTTTTCGATGCCCTTAATCATAGTTTCAGCACTCTCGCAACCGGCGGCTTTTCCACAAAGAACCTGAGTGTCGGGCACTATGACTCGGCTTATATAGACGGCGTGGTCACCCTTTTCATGGTGATAGCCGGAATGAACTTTACTCTGCATTTCAGGCTTATGAGCGGCAACTTCAAAGGGCTATTCCGCAATACCGAGCTCAAGGCGTATCTGCTTATTTTTCTGACCGCCAGCGCGCTGATCGCTTTCAGCCTGCACGGGAAAATATATGACAGCGTATGGCAGAGCATACGTTACGCATCCTTTCAGGCAGCGTCCATTCTCACCACCACAGGTTTTGCCACTGCTGATTATGAATACTGGACATATCTAGGGCAGGTAACGCTGCTTGTCCTTATGTTTGTGGGCGGCTGCTCCGGCTCCACAGCAGGCGGAATCAAGGTGATAAGGATCGCAACACTGTTTAAGCAGGGGTTCAATGAAATGAAGTTCCTTGTTCACCCCAGAGGCGTGTTTGTGCTGAAAATAAGCGGCTACCCGGTGCGCAAAAACATAGTTTACGCCATAAGCGGTTTCTTCTTCCTTTATATGACCACAATTTTGCTGGTAACCATAGCCCTTGCCTCGTCCGGTATTGACCTGCTTACTTCGGTTACTGCTGCCCTAGCGACAGTTGGAAATATTGGTCCGGGCTTCGGCGGTGTGGGGCCTGCGGAGAACTATGCCTTTATGCCGGATCATGTTAAATGGATTCTCAGCTTCGCCATGATGGCGGGCAGGCTTGAGCTTTATACCGTGTTCGTGCTGTTGACGCCCATGTTCTGGAAAAAATGACAAATACTTACCTGATAAAAATCAAAGGAATTGTGCAGGGTGTGGGCTTCCGCCCGTTTGTTTATAACCTTGCCGCTGCGCGTGAACTCAGGGGTTATGTTCTTAACAACTCCGAAGGCGTGGAGATCGGGCTTGAGTGCTCTGATGCCGTAGCCCGGAAGTTTGCAGAGGATGTCAGGAGACTAGCCCCGCCATTATCTCACATAGCTTCCGTTGAAATAACAGAAGGTTCTGCGCAAGGCTTTACAGGGTTTGAGATCAGGGAATCCGAAACCCGCGGCGGACTAACCCTTGTTTCGCCGGATGTGGCTCTCTGCCCTGACTGCCGCAGGGAGCTTTTTGACACAGCAGACAGACGTTATCATTACCCGTTCATAAACTGCACAAACTGCGGCCCCAGATACTCCATAATCGAATCCATTCCCTATGACCGCAGAATGACCACAATGAAAGAGTTTGCCATGTGCGCTGAGTGCGCATCCGAATATAAAAATCCGACAGACAGGCGTTTTCACGCTCAGCCGGACTGCTGCTCAGTCTGCGGCCCAGGGGTTTACGGCTTCGGGCTTGCGGGTGATGCTGCGCTGAACCGGGCGGCAGACGCTGTAAACTCAGGCGGAATACTCGCCCTGAAAGGCCTCGGCGGTTATCACCTCATATGTGACGCACTGAATGAAACGGCGGTGAAAAGGCTCCGCGAACTCAAGCGCAGGGGTGAAAAGCCCTTTGCCGTGATGTGCGCGGATGTTCAGACCCTTGAGAAATACCGCCCGCTGACGGACGTCGAACGGAACATCATCTCAAGTCCGCAGGCTCCGGTTCTTCTTCTTGACTGGGATAACCCGCCCTTTTCCGGTTCAGTTAACCCCATGGGGAGCAATGTGGGAGTAATGACCGCCTATACCCCGCTTCATGCGCTCCTTATGAGCCGCCTTAATACTGACTTCGTAATAGCCACCAGCGGCAACCTGCGGGATGAGCCTATCTGCATTGACAAAACAGACGCAGAGCAGAGGCTGAAACACTACACTGACAATTTTCTCCATCATAACAGAGCAATACACAACAGAGTGGATGATTCTGTTGTCGCCGTGGCGGAAGGTTTCCCCTATGTTCTGCGCCGTGCACGGGGCTTTGCGCCTTATCCGGTCATGCTCCCATTCGAGGCGGACAGGCAGATTGCAGGTGCGGGCGCGCATCTCAAGAACGGGATATGCTTCGCATCAGGTGCTTATGCGTTTCCGAGCCAGTACATAGGCGATCTGGATAACCCTGAAACAAGGGACTTCTACACCGAGACATGGGTGAAAATGAAGCACCTTCTTGGCATTGAGCCTGAGACAGTGGTTACTGACCTTCACCCCGATTATTTCAGCACCCGATATGCGGCAGAAACCGGGGCGGAAGTCATCGCATTACAGCACCATCTTGCGCATTTTTACGCTGTCCTCGGTGAAAACGGACACAAAGAGGATGCCCTCGGCCTGATCCTTGACGGAACCGGACTCGGAACAGACAACAGAATATGGGGCGGAGAACTATTTGTCAGAAAAGACAAAAAAGTAACACGTGCGGCTCACCTTCCCTATATTTTGCAGCCTGCTATGGACACAGCGGCGAAGAAACCTGTCATGATGCTCGTTTCTGCAATGAAGTCATACGGACTTGAAAAATACGCGGATTTCCTCTACGGCAGGTTTCCCGGAATGCAGACCGCACTCAGACTCACCGAAAAAATGGTGGAAACGGGTCTGAACTCCATAGAAACCTCAAGCACCGGCAGGCTTTTTGAAGCTGCCGGAGCGCTGGTTTCGGGCATAGCAGAGAACGACTTCGAAGCTCACCTTGCCATCAGGCTGGAATATGCGGCTGACAAAACAGTCACCGATTATTATCATACCGAACCCATGAACCCCGCAGGACTCTTTGACGGACTGTTCGCTGATCTCGCCTCCGGCAGGGATTCTTCCATATGCTCCGCAAGGTTCCACAACGGGTTTGCCCGCATGCTCACGGATGCATGCGTAATACACGCAGACGGAATAAAAACCGTTGCCCTCTCAGGCGGAGTGTTCCAGAATATGCTTTTGCTGAAAAGAGTTACGACTCTGCTTCGCCAAAAAGGGTTCACCCCGCTCATCCACGGACGCATCCCCGCCAATGACGGGTGCATATCATTAGGACAGGTCTGCGGGTATGTTTACGGTGACGATATAAAATTATGATGTAATTGCAAAATATATTGAGTTTTGGGAAGGGTTTCTCCTGTCTTGGGAAAACTTTTTATAAAAAGCTTTTCCCAAACCCTTTCAAAAATTTTAATCTGCTTCGTAAAGGTGCAGCAACGGCTGTAAAATGTCCGTCTTTACCTTGGGTTTTCCTATGGCGGTATATATTAATTATGAACAATAAGGCAGATATGAAAAACCTGTTTCATGCGGCGGCGCTGCTGTTTTCATCGGTAATGCTCCTCACTCTGGCATCCCCTGGGATGGACAAGGGGTTTCTGGCATGGTTTGCTCTTGTGCCTTTGTTTATCCTTGCGGAAAAAAGATACATCCGCCCTTTTTGGGCAGGGCTTCTGTTCGGAGAGTTTTATTACTTTTTCGGAATCTCATGGCTGTCTTTTCCTCTGACGGATATAGGCAGTGCGCCCCTTTTTGTATCATGGATAGTTACTGCGGTTTTTGCCGCTTATCTCGGCCTTTATTACGGGCTGACAGCATATATTTTTGCCCGGAGCAGGGGTTCCCTGCTTTTAGTGCCTGCTGTTTTTGCTGCGGGCGAATTTTTCAGGGGGATTTTTCTCACTGGTTTTCCGTGGCTTACTCTGGGGCAGACTCAGTACCTCTACCCTGAGATACTCACTGTGACATCGTTTATCGGTGAATACGGGCTGAGTTTTCTCATAGTCGCCGGAAACCTTCTGGTTTATCACGGTGTGCGGAGCAGAAGGCACATTATGTTTGCTGCGGGAATTTTTCTTCCTGTTCTGCTTTATCTGGCGGGCTCGGCAATTCCTGAGCAGACTGCGGAAGGCTCTGCAAGGGTAAGGCTGATCCAGACAGGTGTGGCGCAGGAGGAAAAGTGGGATGAGGACAGGAAGGAGCGCGTAATAAGCACCGTTCAGCAGATGGTGCTCGGAAGCGGGTTTAAGGATTTTGACCTCCTTGTTCTGCCCGAAACCGCTTATCCGGTTCTGGTGCAGGATGATGCTATAATAAACCTCACTCTCTCCACCATAGGGGAGGACACTCCGGTTCTTATAGGCGTTATGCGCAGGGAGGAGGCCGGAGACGAAAGAAAATACTACAACAGTGCCGCCCTTTACGCCGGGCAGGGTTCAGCCGTTTATGACAAGGTGCATCTTGTTCCGTTCGGCGAATACTTCCCCATGAGCGGCCTGTTTAAAGCGATAGACGACTTCTTCTTTAACGGGGCTCACGATTACAGCAAGGGCGAAAAATTAAGCGTCTTTGACCTCGGTAAAATGAAGATAGCCCCCATGATCTGCTACGAGGGTGCTTTTTACCGCCAGCTTATGGCGCAGGCTGCTGCCGGGGCGAATATGGTGGTGATAATTTCTAATGACAGTTGGTTCGGCTTCTCCCACGGGCGTTATCAGCACCTTGCTGTGGACGTTATGCGGGCATCCGAATTCGGCAGATGGATTGTACGCTGCACACAGTCCGGCATATCCGCCTACATTGACCCCACGGGACGCATAAAGTCCGTCATGGGTGTAGGGGAGAGCGGTTATCTGGATTACGAGGTGAACCTTGTGCAGGGGCGGACGTTCTTTGGTGTATACGGCTATACATGGCTCGGAGTGCTTTTATTTGTAAGTTTATCGGCAACACTTATAAAGCAGATTCGCAGACATAATAAGCCTTGAATAAATAGACGATGTATATTAATGTTCATACATCTTTAGGAGGCAAAGTATGGGTTCAGTAGGTTCTCAGCAGATTCTGATCATCCTTATAATCGCTCTGGTTATATTCGGTGCGGGCAAACTTCCCCAGATCGGCGACGGTCTCGGAAAAGCCATCAGGAACTTTAAAAAGTCCGCAAAGGATGCAGAAGACGCCCTCGATATTACTCCGGAAACGGATAAAAAGAAAATCGAGAACGAAAACAAAGACGCCTGATTATATCAGGGCTGTCTGACGGTGCGGTTTTAAGTGGCTGGCGGAACTTTCGGTTCTTATATAGAAGCTGATTCCCCCCTGCACAGGCTGCATCCCGCTGTTAAGGCGGTTTCTGTTATTATATTGACAATTACGGCCGGAACGGTGAAATCCTCTTCCGGCCTGTTTTATTTCTGGGGAGTTTTTGCCGCTGTTCTCCTTTTTTCAAGGATAAACCCGCTGCTTTTTTTAAAAGCTCTTATCCCTCTTTCCCCTGTGCTGATAGCATCTTTCGCCAGCCACTGGTTTTTCGGTATAAAGGATGGCGGGCATTCCCTGTTTATTGTGGGCAGGCTGACGCTTCTTATATTTTTTTCCTCTCTGCTCACATTCTTAATCAGAACAGAGCACCTGACGGCACTTTTTTACCGCATACTCCGCGTTGTCCCCTTCACCGATGCCAAAGGCTTAAGCGTTTCCCTCGGATGCGCCCTGAGCTTTGTTCCGGTATTCTTCTCTTTTTTCAGGCCGCAGGGTGAAAGGCGCATCGGCAGACTTTTTTCTGTGAAGGAGTTTTTCGCACCTCTGGCGGAAAAAGCGCTCAGCCATTCAAGGGAGACTGTTCAGCTTATGTTTGACAGCTTTGAGGAGAGAATGAGGCTTCCATATATGCGTTACGGGGATTATACTGCCTTTCTTTTTGTAATCGTTATTGCCGTCGGCGGGTATTATGTATAACAGGAAATGCATTGTGGAATATGACGGAACAGACTTCTGCGGATGGCAGGCGCAGAAAGAGGTCCGCACTGTTCAGGCTGAGATAGAAAAAGCGCTGGAAACCATGTACAAAACAAAGCTGTTTGCCATCGGCTCCGGCAGAACCGATGCGGGTGTGCATGCCCTGAATCAGGTCTTTAATTTCCGCACAGAAAGCTATATTCCGCTGAACGGCTTTGTCATGGGGATAAATACTCTGCTGCCCGGCGACATCGCAGTGAAGTCCGCTGAGGATGTTCATGAGGATTTCCACTCTCAGAAGTCTGCAGTGAGCAAAACATATATGTACAGACTTCTGGCGCGCTGGATACCCTCCGCTCTGGACAGGAACAGGGCATGGTGGCTGAAGAAAAGGCCGGATGTCGGGCTGATGCGTGAGCTTCTGCGGGCTGTTGAGGGGGAGCATGATTTCGCATGCTTCTGCGCTGCGGAGGGGATGAAGGAAAATACGGTAAGAACCATTTATCATACAAAGGTTTATGAAGACGGTGATTATATAAACCTTGAGATAAACGGCAGCGGCTTTCTGCACATGATGATACGCATAATAACCGGCACTGTTGTCAGAGGCGCTTTCCGGGGGCAGGCGCCTGAGGATATACAGAAGATCATTCAGGGAAAAGACAGGAGAAAAGCGGGGATGACTGCCCCCGCATGCGGGCTGTATTTAAAAGAAGTATTCTATTGATGATAGTTCAGAAACGGTACAGCATCTGACTTAATAATAAAAATTCACCATCCTTGGGAATTTTTATACACGCTCGCGGTCAGCAGAACTGACCTTCGCTTCGCACGGCGCAACTCCTTCCATGGAGTTGTTTATGTCATTGCGAACCCTGAAAGGGTGAAGCAATCTCTCGTTATGATAGTTCAGAAACGGTACATCCTGCTACCTTAATAATAAAAATTCACCTTCCTTGGGAATTTTTATACACGCTCGCGGACGGATAAACCGTCCTTCGCTTCGCACGGCGCAACTCCATCCATGGAACTGTTTGCGTCATTGCGAACGGAAGTTATATATTTAGAGACTGCTTCGTCGCTTCGGCTTCTCGCAGTGACACAGCAATTAGTTAGCGTTTACATCACTTGTGGAAAATGTCCTTTACCATGCCGTTTTCATCAAAGCTTATGTATGTTTTCTGGAGCAGGTTCAGGCGGTAGATCCACGCATCACTGTTCAGCGAAGGGGTGAGATCAACGGGCGGAGTGCCCAGCGCCATGAGTATCATCTCCTTGGTCATGCCTTTGGCAGCTTCACCGTTTCTGATGAATGCCTGTGCCTGTTCAGAATAAGCAGAGAGATCCGCCTTTGCTTTTCCTAAGAGCTTGCCGCGGTAGTCAGTAAGGCTCATTCCACTGTTATCTTTATCGTTTGAAACAACTATTTTATGCCTTCCGTCCACAGTGGTTATTTCAAAGGATTCGTCCCCGGTGAGGTCATAGCCGCCGATTGAGCGTATTTTCACCGGTGTGTTGATCGGCACAAGGGTTCCTTCGCGGTAATTGGCGGATTTGTGTATGCCCGCTTTATAGAAGAAGGAGTACTGCGTGTAGTATGTCGTGTCGTCCATGGATGTGGTTTTTTTGCCCACAGTAACGCAGGCGGCAACCGAGATGACTACCGCCAGCATTATAAGAATCCGCTTCATTCTGTTCTCCGTTACCCTTCGCAGGGTTTTATGAAAATTTTGGTTTCAACGTCAATATATTCAGCATACCAGACTGCGAAACCGTCCTCGATCCATTTCAAATCGCTTTCACTCATTTTATGCGTGAGCTTTTCGTACTCTGCCTCACGGTCTCTTGCCACCTGTTTTTCGCCTTCGGTAAGTTCTTCCCAGTCATCTTTCATGCGGGTGAATTCCTTTTTGAGTTCAAGAGCTTTTTCTTTCATGACAGTTACCTCCGGTTTATGTTCATTTGTTAGCGGATATTAATACCATAATTATCTTAATATCTTTTGTCAACACCTCTTGCGCAAATGCACTATGGCTACTACTATATTAGCATGAAAACTATAACGGTTCTCGCCGCTGTTTTACTGTGCTTTTTGCCGGAGTCCGCATTCGCATGGGGGTTTCAGACTCATCTCTCCATAGCAAACAGTATTCTTGCGTCCGCAGAGGGTGTAATAAAAGCATACCCTGCCCACTTCATGCTGGGCAACATATTTCCTGACTTTTTCCTGTTTCTTAAAGATTTTTCCGAATATAAGCGCAATCTTGAGACGCACTCGTGGAAGACTGTCTCGTCTCTTTTCGCAGGTGTGAAAAGTGATGAGGATCAGGCCTTTGCCCACGGGTACGCTGCTCATCTCTCGGCGGATATTGTGGCTCACAACCGCTTTGTACCTCAGCACCTTATGTACATGGGCAAGGGGCGCATGGGCTCGCACCTTATGCTTGAGTATGCAGAGGAAGCCCTGCACAACAACCGTTTCAGCGGCACAATGATGAAGCTTATGACCGATGCGGAGGAGCTTGGGGATCTGTTCATAAGGGTTATGAACATTGACCCCGCATTCTTCACGAAGGAGATGCACACCCTTCGCCTTGCACTGAGCTACCAGAAAATGTTCAGGCTCCAGAAGGCGGTTAAGGCCTATAAACTTGCCACCATGCCCTCATTTAAGGAACACTGCGTCAGTTTCCGCATCGAGGCGGAAAAGCTCGCCGGGCTCTCCGTTTCCAAAGGGTTTGAACACCTCAGTGATTACGACCCCACAGGAAAGGCCGCTATGGAAAAAGCGCGGGAAAAACACGACAGGCTGGTGAAAAATGTCGGCATACGCAAGATGAAGGAACGCTACCGCAACGGGAATGTTTATTCATATACCCCGACTGACTAAAGTCTGCTTCTGCCCTTCTTGCTTTGTGGCTGAAACTGACAGGAGGTACAGTTTTAGCTATTGAGTAGGAATACAACTGGAGTTGCGCCGTGCGAAGCGGAGGCGGGTTTATCCCGACGCGAGCGTGTGGCTAAAACTGATAGGATGTACAGTTTCAGCTATTAAGTTGACTTTCATCCATCATTAACTTATATCTGACAGATGATTGAAATAATGCAGCTTATCCCGGTGGGGATACTTGCGGGCATTCTCGGCTATCTGCTGGGCATAGGCGGCGGAGTGCTGATAGTTCCCGTTCTGGTTCTTATATTCGGCTATTCTGTTCATACTGCGGTGGCGGCTTCCCTTGCGTCCATAACAGTGGGAAGTGTGCTCATATCCGCCTCCAATCTGAACAGGAATCTCGTCAATATTCCTCTGGCTGTCACCCTTGAGACAGTGACTATTTTCGGCGCTCTCGTCGGCGGATATATCAGTGTTTCCGTCAGCGAAAGACCTATCCTGATCATGTTTTCCATAATCACCCTTGTAACCGCTTATCTCATGTGGAAGAAAACCGTCAGCACAGAAGATGCGGAAACCCCGCCTGATGAGGGCAACGGCTTCTACTCCGGCTCTTACATGGACGAGATGCGCGGCAGGGTCATACATTACAGAGTGAAGAAAGTGCATCTCTCCATGATGGTTTCCGCTTTTGCGGGTGTAATCTCCAGCATGCTCGGCGTGGGGGGCGGCTTTTTTAAGGTTCCCGCCATGAATATTCTCTCAGGTGTGCCCCTCCGTGTTGCAACTGCGACAAGCAACTTCATGATAGGCTTTACCGCTGCCGCCGGTTCAGTGGCGTATGTATTCCACGGCTACCTCCTCCCTCAGCTTGCGGGTTCTATAATAGTCGGCGTTCTCATCGGCTCCGCCTTCGTAACGGCTAAGCTCCGCAAGGTTACGGACAACAGGATAAAGAAGATTTTCATAGCTGTCCTTCTGCTCATAGCGGTGCAGATGTTCTACAAGGCGCTGGGGTGATTTCATGGAAAAAACTTTAGGCAGTCTGCTCAAATATATCGGCCTCCTCGGAGTCGGGATAGTTATTCTCGGTCTGGCGGAAAATCTTCTGGGGCTTGGTTCGGAATATGTTAATAAGAGTATAGCGGGACACATAGCGGGCGCTTTTGCCCTGAACGGGGCGGATACCATAATGACAGGTATCTGGACAGTTCTGGCCGCTCCTGCCGCAGGGATACTCTATGTTCTCTGGCACGGGGCGGCGAAAAGAAATTTCCGCCTTGTTTTTATGTGTCTTATAATTATCGCCATGCTATGCGTGGTTATGATTGCGGGGGAATAGAGCATGGAATGTTTCGGTTCGTCAGTTTCAGGCAGAGCGGCAGTTATCACTCTTCATAAAAAATGTACCGACCCGCAGGCACTCTGCCGTGTTCTGGAAGAGGCGGAGGCGGACAGGAATATTGACTTCATCCGCCTGAGAGGTTCAGACGGAAGCTTTTCCATAGGCCGCGCAGTAAGCAGGCTCGGTTCCTTCGGCGAGAAAGAGGCCAGAGCTTACGCTGAGCGCGGGCAAAGGCTTGTGAAAACCATGCGCAGTCTGAAAAAACTTATAATAGCAGAGGTGGACGGAGAGGCCTTCGGCCCCGGCTTTGAGATCGCCCTCGCCTCTGATCTGATATTCGCCACATCATCATCAAGGTTCGCGTTCCCGGAGGTTAATCTGGGGATTATTCCCGGATTCGGCGGAACGCAGCTTGCCGCCCGCAAAGTATATGAAACCTTTGCCAAGTACCTTGTTTTTACTGGTGATTCCGCCGCAGCGGAGGAGCTGCACGCAAAAGGCATACTCAATGCTGTTTTTGCCGATGCCGCCTCCATGCATGTCCATGTTGATGCCCTCTGCGCCAGACTTTCGGAAAAAAGCAGCTTCATCCTCGGTCTGGCTAAGGAGACAGTGAACTCCGGCATTGAGATGGATTTTGACAAGGCGCTCCTCTTTGAGCAAAACGCATTCACCTTTTCGTTCTCATGCGAGGATAAAAGGGAGGGGATGGGAGCTTTCATCGAAAAACGGAAGCCTGTTTTCAAAAACCGCTGGGAAGACCTGAGGTTTGAGGAGGACTGATGATAAGCCTCTGCCTGAAGGATGTAACCGCTGTTGTTAAGCTCACCCCGCCGGAGGGCAGGTTTACCCTGCTTGATGCGCCGACAATAAAGAAAATAATCAGAACACTTAACGAGGCCTCGGAAACACCTGCAAAGGTGATCCGCATTCAGGGCGGCTCAGGCTGTTTTGCCGTGGGGGCTGATCTCAAGACAATGTATGATTACGACGGCTTCACTGCGAAGGGTTTTTCCATGCTGGGAAACTCCCTGTTCAACCTGATGCGGACAATGCCGCAGATTATAATCGCTGAGGTGGACGGGTACTGCATGGGCGGCGGGATGGACTTTGCCGCTGCGTGTGATTTCAGGCTTGCCACTGCCGAAAGCGTGTTCGCACATCCGGGAACCAAGCTCGGCATAATCACAGGCTTCGGCGGAACACAGGCGATTCCAAGAATAATGAAGCCCGCTGCCGCTGCGGAATTTTTCTGCACCGGCGATATGTTCCGCGCGGAGGAGATGAAGCGCGGCGGTTTCCTCACAGAGTATTTTTCATCAGCAGCAGATATGGATTCCTATGCAGCACATTTAAGCTCAAAGATTGCCGCAAAGGATCGGGAGCTTCTCAGCCGCATGAAAAGAGGCTTTTTTCACAAGGGCTTGTAGGCCTATTATTTTTTTGTCATTTTTTGTAAAATCTTCTTAAGTTTTTTCTGTTTTGGCCGATAAGAAAGAAGCACGGATGCAATTTTTCTACAGGGATGTTGCCGTAGAGGTGCGCCCGTGCGCAGAACACCCTTCTTATCAGGCTTTTAAAGCCTTCTGAGAGTTCTCGCACAGCTTTTCGCACCCCGTTTTTCAGGGGGTCATGTATGAAGATCGAACGCAATACCGCAATTGAGCAGCCGGTGAGCCGCAACTCATCGGATGAGGTTGTAAAATTCCACAATTCCGCCATAGCCGAAACAGTCAGCCGCATTGACGATAAACGCCGCATGCGGATAGCGGAGTATGACTCAATGGAATACCACAAGGAGCTCAGAGTCAAAGATTTTAAGAAAATGGATCAGGATAAGCATCTCCGTTTTGAGGAATACGGTGAAATAATGGAGGAAAAGGCAGAAGTTAAGCAGTTTCTTGTTAAGCTTGAGGAAAAAAAGGACGCGCGCCTTACTAAGGAATACAGGGAGCAGCAGTACATGACCGAGCTCTTCATGCGCGGAATGTATTTTGATGAGCTTGTATAGAGCCTTTTCCCTTGCGGGGGCGGCAAAGGGCTGTTATAACTCCCTCTACTCATAAGCAAAGGAAAGGAACATGATAATACACGGCAGAAACACTGTTGCAGAAGCGCTCAAACTCGGACTGGTGAAAAACCTCTTTCTCCGCAAAGGCTCCACTTTCAGGGAGAAACCTGCGGATATGGAAGCTGCGGAGTTCGGCAGAAAGGAGTTTGAGCACCGCTTCGGGGACGAGGCGCAGGGAGTGGCCGCAGAAATAAACGATATAGAGCCCAAGGATTTTGTCCGCCACAGAAAATCGATCAGCGGGCATGTGCTTATTCTGGACAGGATTCAGGATCCGCACAACTACGGAACAATAATCCGTGCTGCCAACTGCTTCGGAGTAAAGACCATCATAGTTGCCAGATACCATCAGGCGCCCATAACGGCAGCAGTATGCAAAGCCTCCAGCGGAACTCTTTTTCACGCAGACATCTATGAAACAACAAATATAAGCTCAGCAGCGGAGGATCTCCAGAGCATGGGGTATAAGATATACGCCGCTGATATTGACGGCGACAAGGTGCTGAACGATGTGCAGTTCGCTGAGCAGTCAGCGGTGATTCTCGGTTCCGAGGGGAAAGGAATACGCCCCGGTGTGCTGGAGAAGGCAGACACCGCCTTCCGTATTCCCATGTGCGGCGATATAGACTCGCTGAATGTATCACAGAGCGCAGCCATAATCCTCCACACCCTGTACAGTTCAAAGCTTACTTGACAGATTCCTCAAGCTCATCGAACGCGTTTCCTGCGCGTTCGTGGGACAGGGAGTATTTCAGCTTCTCAAGTCTCTCCTCCTGATAGCTGATCAGCTCATTCTTTTCAATACACGCCTTGGAGAAGGCTGTCTGTATGTCTTTATCATAGACTATGTTTCTGAATTTCATCGTTTTTGTTATGAACACCGGCAGCTCGGCATCCTTCATGAAGGCTTTCACAAACTCCTTTTCCTTCGGGTCTTTCAGCTCCCTGTAGTTGTCATACACAGCCACCTGAAGTATGCCGTCTATCTTTTCAGCCATGAGTATGCCTGATCTGCCCTTGAGGGCATCAACGGCGTTGTAGCCGCCTCGTTCATTGGCAAAGACGCATATCTCGCTTGAGGATTCCTTGTAGTACCAGCCGGGTGCACCTTCTATTTTTACAACGGGTGTAGCCATGACGTAATATTTGAAAAGATAAGTGGCAAGAGCCTTCGCCAGAGCCAGAGCTATTGATTCGAACATGGACGCACCGCCTTGAATGTTTATGACAGATTATACAGCGGAAAATAGTCCATGGCAGGGTAATTTTACTTGAAATGAAAAAGCCCTGAAAAACAGAGACTCAGGGTGATGGAGATACTGCAAAAACAATTTTATAATCTCCGTAACACAAAAATCATTCTTTATCATAATAACACACATTGACTTTCTCATGACACCGTGATAACACAGTAGCCTAAAACTGTAACACGGAGATTGACATGAAGAAATTTTTTACACTCTTTCTTGTGCTCTGCGCATCTGCATCTTTTGCGCATTTTCAGACACTGATCCCTTCCACTGATGTTGTGACGCCCGCTGCCAAAACCGCCTCCTTCCACATGGAGTTCACTCACCCCTTTGAGCAGGGTCCGATTATGGAGATGGTTAAGCCTAAAGACGTTTCCGTATATTTTGACGGTAAAAAAACCGATCTTATGAAGTCTGTAACTAAAACCACCATTCAGGGTAAATCAGCATGGGATTTCAAATACTCCTTCGCTAAACCCGGCGACTATATATTTACAGTTACTCCCGATTACTATTTCGAACCTGCTGAAGGAGTATTCATTCAGCACATCACAAAAACCGTTGTAAACGCATTCGGCATGGAAGAAGGCTGGGACACCCCTGTGGGTCTCAAAGCTGAAATAGTGCCTCTTACACGCCCTTACGGCCTCTGGAAAGGCAATACTTTCACAGGCAAAGTCATTTACAAGGGCAAGGCTGTTCCAAATGCTGAAATAGAGGTTGAATTTTACAACAAGGGCAGTAAAATCAAGCACCCCACAGACGCTCACATAACTCAGGTTATCAAGGCTGATGCCAACGGTGTTTTCACTTATGCCATGCCCTTTGCTGGCTGGTGGGCATTTGCCGCTCTCATTGAAGATGATGTGACGCTCAAACACGAAGGGAAAGACTATCCCGTTGAGCTTGGTGCTGTTTTTTGGGTGAAAACTTACGGAGCAGACTAGTATGCACATTTCCGAAGGCGTTCTTTCTGCCCCTGTGCTCGGTGCGGGGGCTGCCGCCTCGTTAGGATTTCTCGTTTACGGCTTCCGCCGCATGAAGGATGAGCTGCTGACAAAGACCGCGCTGATGTCCAGCCTGTTTTTTGTCGGCTCCTTCATTCATGTACCTCTTGGACCTTCCAGCGTCCACCTGCTCCTTAATGGTCTCGTCGGCGCTGTACTGGGGTTTGCCGCCTTCCCTGCCATTTTCATGGCGCTTCTGCTTCAGGGGCTCCTCTTTCAGTTCGGCGGACTTACCACGCTGGGGATCAATACGTTTAACATAGCCCTGCCTGCTCTTCTGGCATGGATTCTCTGCCGTGTCGGGCTGAAATCCTGCGGAACAGTGCAGTCTGTTCTCTTTTTTCTTGCCGGTTTTCTGCCTGTTGCCCTTTCCGGCGCTCTCGTATCCTTCATGCTTTTTCTCAGCGGAGATAAGCTCACTCAGGCTGCACAGGCCATCTTCCTCGCCCATATCCCTGTCATGTTCATTGAAGGAACTGCCACGGTTTTCATACTGAGATTCATAATGAAGGTGTACCCTTCATTCCTTGATAAATGAGGTTACAATGAAGAAACTTCTCACTATTTCCCTTATACTTATCTGCTTTTCTTCCGCTTACGCGCACAAACTGAACGTGCTTGCCATCTATGAAGGCGGCACTCTGAACATTACATCCTACTTTGCTGATGGCACATACTGCAAAAACTGCGGATTCACAATCACTGATGCAAACGGCAGCGAAATTTATAATGGGAGCCTCAGTGAAGGCGGTGAGGCAACACTCGCTGACACTCTTCCCGAATCTTTCACCGTTACTGTCAATGCGGGCATGGGACATTCCGCCAAGGCGGAAGTACATGCAGAAGCAGCAGATAATAATGAGCAGGACACCGCTCCTGAGAGCAGCAGCACCGCAGCCTTTGACGAAGATGCCCTGCGCACTATAATCCGCCAGGAACTCGGAAAGCAGACTGTGGAGATTCAGGCAGCCATAGATTCCGGTCGTTCCAACACTGACAGGATAATATCCGGAATCGGCTACCTTTTCGGAATATTCGGACTTTTCATGCTTTTCAGAAAGAAATGAAATTCTCCCCCTCAGCCGCAATAGCTGCCGCAATCATTTACTCGCTGCTGATAGCTTTCAGAACGCATATCACCGCATACGATGCTGTGTTTGCTGCCTTTCTGCCTGCGGTATCGCTGAAATCCGGCTTGCGGCCGTTCATCAGGCTTCTGCGGCTTAATCTGGTTATTCTTTTTATATGCGCCACAGTGCTGATTTTTCATAATGATCCGTCATACGCTCTTCTGATTTTTCTCCGGGCAAACCTTATCCTCAGTGCAAACCTGCTTCTATTTGCTCCCCACGGAAGCATGGGTATTTATTACGGTTTCTGCGGGCTGAAATTCCCTGACAGGTTCACTGTTCTGCTGTTCTTTGTTATCAAATACACCGAGATTCTCGGCACTGAATATAAAAAAATGCGTGACTCCCTGCGTATACGATGCTTTAATCCGGGGACAAACCTCTTCACTTACAAAACATTCGGGTATCTGGTGGGTATGCTGTTCGTAAAAAGCATGGAAAAAGCAAAGGCACTGCATCACGCTATGCAGCTCAGAGGGTTCAGGGGAAGGCTTTATCCGTTTAACACGCACCCGCTGAGTGCTGCTGACGGCTTTCTGGCGCTTATGCTCATCGTTCAGGCTGCCCTCACAATCGGACAGATTACATGAGCTGCACACTTTCCCTGAAAGGCATCTCATGCCGCACGGCAGACCGGGTGCTCTTTGAAAATGTTACAATCAACCTTACTCACAAGGATAAAATCGCCCTTCTCGGCCCCAACGGAGCAGGGAAAACTACTCTTCTTAAGGCCATTGTAGGGCTGGGCGGCACATGCGGCGGTCACTTTGAAATCCACCATAAAAGGCTCACGACTGAGAAGGACTTTGCTGCCGCACGGAGGGAGATAGGCTTCCTTTTTCAGGACCCGGACGATCAGATAATCGCTCCGGCAGTCATTGAGGAAGTCGCTTTCGGTCTCCTTAATGAGGGCATAAAACAGCCGGAAGCCGTTGCAAAGGCTGAGGCTATGCTGAATGAACTGCATATATCCCACCTGCGCGACCGCATAACTCTTCACCTCTCCGGAGGGGAAAAGAAGATGGTTGCTCTCGCCTCTGTACTTGTGATGAAGCCGGAAATACTGCTTCTGGATGAGCCCTCAGCAGCACTGGATGAAAAAAGCGCTGAAAAGCTGGCGGAAATCCTCCGCGGGATCGACAAAACAATGCTGATCGTTTCCCATGATATTGATTTTATTGAAAAAATCGGAGCCCGCAAGATGTTCCTCACAGAAAAGGGGCTGGTTGAGGGTTAATTATTTTTAATTTTCTCTTCTTTCCTTGGGAAACCTTCTTAACGCTCTAAACCCTTTAAAACTAAGATTTAATTAATGAGAGATTCTTCGCTGACGCTCAGAATGACGCAAACAGTTCCATGGATGGAACTGCGCCGTGCGAAGCGAAGGTCTGCTTTGCAGACCGCGAGCGTGTGCGGAAAAAACACAGGATTTGCCGTCTCTGAACTATTTATAAACAAGAGATTGCTTCACCCTTGCAGGGTTCGCAATTGTATATGTCAAGTAATTCGAGGACAAATATCGTTTAACTGCTGCGGTGTTTTTC